>JANXOO010000756.1 GCA_025353525.1 Schlesneria sp.
GGCATCGATTCCAGCAACAAACCCGACATGACATTCGGGCAATCGAAAGTCGTCTCGCGCAACAATCGTACCGTCTTCGACGAGCATTCGAGCCAATCCGTCGGTCGTGACTACATAACGAATTCCGCTTCCGCTTGCGATGTCGAGATTCAATTCCGACCTGGAACTTTGGGAATCGTTGTTGATCATTCCGGCCCCGGCTCGATGTACGTCGTCCCGGAACTGGATTGCAAGTCGTGAAATCGATCGCTCGGTCACGAATGATTGCGAAACCGATTTCTCCGCACGCAAAATCAGATGAAAAGTCATCCCTGCCAATGTGAGCAACACCGATATCATGCTGATCGCAACGACCATTTCAATCAACGTAAACCCGTGGCGACGATGATTCCTGATGCGCGAAGTGACCACGAGTCCGGTGGCGTTATGACCAGGGATCAAGCCTCGGCGACGTGCGCGGATCGCGAGACGTGCGAGCGGCGAAGTTCTGGATATTCTGATTTTCGCTTGCAGCATCATGGTACCTCCCTGGGCGGATAAACCCACGCTGACAATTGCAGCGGAGCCACGATTTGGCCTGCACGATTCTGCCAACGGATCGAAGCCACGATTTGGCGAGAAACCGGTTCACCATCGATCTGTTTCACAACGACCGAACGTTCCAGGCCGGGTAGTATCGTTTGCAAGTCGGTATCGGCGGGCTCAAGACTTACTTCGCCCGGTTTGAGTTCTGACCAGCTTTGATTGGTGGTCCGTTCGAGCAAATTTGTCGCGTGCTGCAATGCGCATTGTCGCTGTTCAGTCGCGCGACGTTCGCGTGCCACGACCAGCAACATCGGGACAGTGATCGAGAACAGGATTCCCATCAGCAAGCACGTGCCGATCATTTCGATCAGGCTGAATCCGTGTCGCGGCGGGTCGCCGAACCGGCGCAGTTTGAATCTTTCTCGGCTCGATCGTGTTTCAACCATCATTCTTCAGCTCAGATCGTTTAACAGTTTTATCAAGGGCATAAACATCGCAATTGCGATAAAGCCGACAAAAAAAGACATTCCCAGCAAAATCGCGGGGCGCACGAATTCCATGATCGCGGCCAGTCGAAACGCCGAGTGCCGTTCGATATTTGTGGCGAGCATATTGAGTACCCACGGAAGGTTTCCCGTTCGCTCCGCCGATTCAAGGACCATGGTCTCGTAGTGCCTCAAAATTCCGGCGGATTGCAATGTCCGCCAACAGGGGGCACCTTCATCGATCTGATCGACCGACCATGCCAGTCGCGTCCGTAGTTTTAACGGACCGGGATGCCGGGCGATCGGTTGTAACGCTTTTGAAAGCGGGATTCCGCGTGCAATACCGTGAGCAAGGGCTCGCATCACATCCGGAGTATGCCAACGGACGAACCAGCCTCCCAGGAATGCTTGCAGCACTGGCCGTAAGCCATGATAAGAGGCCGCCAATGCGAACAGATAAATGATCAGCGGAATATAAAGTAACGGCAATAGAAAAATGTACCAGTAGTTGATGCACAACTCAGACAGATTAATCAGGCCGATCGTGATTCCGGGCAGTTCGGTCCCAAAGTCATCAAAAATCTTTTTGAATTTTGGCATGATGTAATACATCAGGAATCCGACGATCAGAAACGTGACAGGAATAATCGCGACGGGATACAGGATCGCGCCGACATTTGTCGTTTCCTGATCTTCCGTCAGTTCGCGGGTGACCCGGGTCGCTGCGTCGCGGAGCGATTCCTGCAGCGATGCAGAATTGATTCCCGCATGAATTTGCATTTCTGCTGATCGGGGCATTAACCCCTGAGGGACGGCGAGTTCGGTGAGAGGCATTCCATCACGCAATCGTTCGGACAATTCCGTTAATTGACGATGTCGACTGCCCCATGTCCCTTGCGCATAGGCCTCGACTTCATTGGCCAGTGGGCGGCCGGATTTTACGGCAATCGCCAGTAACCAGATGAGTTCGACCTGCTGCGCCCGGCTGCGGGCACCAGCAATCCTCACTTCTGCATCTGTCTGCAAGCCGAACAGAAATACCAGCAGGAACAGGCCAATGAAGCCGGCGAGTGCTGCGGAGGTAAGAAACAGCAGAAACATCCCAAAGAACGCAATGATGTTCAATATGATGCTGATCACGAACAACATGAAGCGACGCTCGTTGCTCCACGACGTTTCCGGCTGCATCGATGCGGTGGCGCGCAAAAGACACGCCGCAATCATGATCACAAACGGCGCCGTTGACATCACAGCTAGCAGCGCGTCTTTCATCAGTATCTCACTTTACTCAGTCGAAACGGAAAACTGTAATCCACCAGTGGCCCTTACCGTAACGCTTCAGGACAAGTCGTTAAGCAGTTTGATTAACGGCAAAAACATGGCGATCGCCGTTGTCGAAGCGAATCCCATGACGAGGATGACTGCCAACGGTTCTGCGGCGGAGCTGACCAGCCGCGCACCGACAGAACATCGCGCGGCATAAACATCGGATAGACCTCGCAGAGCATCGATAATGATCTTTTCTGAATTGGCGTGTCGAAAAACCTGACGTAGCGAATTTGGCAAATCGGCGAGTGTTGCGGCAGAATCGGGGCTGTTTCCCGCATCTATCTCGTCGGCCAGTCGGTCCGTGTGTCGGGCGAGCCACCGGTCGTCACTGGCCCGGGATGCGAAACGCAAGGACTTCGAAAACGGCAACCCCGCCTCGGTCAGGACGGCAAGAATCTGACAAAACTCGGCCAGCGTCGCCAATCGAAAAACGGCGCCGATCAGCGGAATCGAAGTCGACCAGCGTTGCCCGATTTTTGTGTCTCCGAGCGTAAATCCCAGTAATACAATTCCGATTGTGATCAGAACGAAGACTGCTATGGGAAACCATCCGAACGTACTCAGCAACCCCTGAAACCGGATCAATGCGATGGTTAAACCTGGCAGTTCGGTCCCGAAGTCGTCAAAGATTTTTGAAAACTTCGGAACGATCGTCATCAGGATAAAACCACAGATTGAAATTGCCATCCACAACAGGAACAGCGGATACGAGAGTGATGCCCACATCTGCTGCCTCAACGAAGCGGCCCGTTGAGATTGTTCAACACTGTATTGCATCACGGAAACGAGTCGGCCCGATTCCAGTCCCGCTTCGACCAGTACGCCCATCACGCGCGGCAATCTGGCGGCCGTCTGCCGGATCGCATCACCCAGTGGCACTCCCTGTTCGAGTTGCCCGCTGAGCTCAATCAGCGCCGTACGCGTTGTACCTGATCGACTTTGTTCGGCGAGCGCTATCAAGCTCGATTCCAGCGGAAGTCCGGTGCGTATCGCTTGCGTCAACTGGCACGCAACCGGAAACGCATCGACATCAACAAGCTCAACCAGTTCGTCATCGTTCAACACGACAAGTCCTCAAATGGAAACATGGGGCGGCGACGGTGACGGTAGTTCAACTGAGTCATGTCCGCCACAGTCACTCCGCGAGTGTTCACGCGCAGGATCGACAGACATACAGGACGGTAAGCGGCCAACGGAGCATTGACCCCTTTGGCCACGATGATCTGAAAACGCTGCGGGTCAAGTCCGAACGCCGTCAACTGTTTGATGCTGAAGGGAAGCGAGCGTTTCGATGTCACCATGACGGTCAGGCCATTCTCATCCGTCAGGATTGCTGTTCGCCCCTGGTCGAATTCGGTGAATCCGCCGTGCCGAACTTCGCTTTCGGAATACTTTCCGTCGGCCAGTTGACTGACCGTAAACGAACCAACGAGTGGAGCACCATGCAGGTCGCCCGACCGGCCTCCAATCGAAAACGTTCCGGAATTGCCTTGCCCCTTCGCCTCGGCATCGCGAACAGTGATCGGATCGTCGATACAGACAAAGGCCGGTCCGGTCCCCGTTCGCTGAAGTTCATTCGCCAACCAGGTGCCGTCTCCGGGGGCACCACCGCCCACATTGTCACCCATGTCGAGCAGGCAGACTGGTCCCGGCAATTGTGCGCCGCGTTTGACGCCGTCTTCGACGGACAAAAATGTTCCGGCCAGTTCTTTACGCCGGTCAACGATCTGCTGCCCCAATTCATCTGCCAGTTGCCTTGCCAGCACCACGTCGCCGTCTGTGACGACGAGCGACGATGAGCCCATTTCGGCAACATCGGCGTAGGGAAACCCCAACATCAGACTCGCCGCCAGTACACCCTGTCGCCCACGAACGGCCTCGAATTGCGAGGCGAGTTCCCTGCAGGGAGACTCGGACGTGCATTGACGCTCGATGTTGATTGCAACAGAAGGGAAGCACGCGGCCTGTACCGGAGTGATCCGGCCTTCCAGGGTTCGGACCATGATTTCAGCCGCTTCGAGACCGCGCTGTTCCTGATCGACATGCGGATTCGTTCGATACGAGACCAGGGCATCCGTTGCGTCTACCATCCGCTGCGACAGATTACCATGGGGATCGAGTGTTCCGATGATCGGAGTTTGCGGGCCGACGACTTTGCGAACTCGAGACAGCCATTCTCCGTCGGCATCGGGATACGATTCGGACACAGTCGCCCCGTGCGGCGCAACGAGCAGGCCATCAAGGCGACCTGCAAACCCCAGTTCTTCGAGCATCATGTGCATCAGCGAATCGAAAGCGTCCGCCTCGATCGTCCCGAATGGTAGCGCCCTTCCGGCAAAAATCGGTACCGCTTCGATCCTTGCTCGCGCAAGTCCATCGAAGAAACCGCGGACTTCGTGATGAGCGTTCTCGAATTTCGTTTGGACATCCTCACCGACCAAAAGCACATCGCGCCGAAAATGATCCAGCGTCGTCGAACCCCGCACGAATGTGTTCGACTCCTGGATCAGCGCGATAATGCCAACGCGAATCATGATGGATCTTCAGAAACGGAAGTTGTTTAAGGAAATTGACACTGACAGAAAGGAGAGCCAGCCGACTAACCGCTGGCATGCGAGGCACGCGAACAGAAATGCCAACCGACGCTACCAGTCAGCATGATAAACTAACGACATGATGTCTGAAACTGTCTTCTTCGTTCTTTTTGAATAAACAGAGGAAAAAAACATTGATATTTTCTGAATCGGCTCGCCCATACCCGAGGGTTGTGCCCGGTCTCCGGAATCGCCATCTTATGGTCTCGTCGCAC
>JANXOO010000797.1 GCA_025353525.1 Schlesneria sp.
GGCACCCCAAACCGTGTGGATCAACCCCCCAGACGTATCACTACAAACGACCGATCCCACAACAACCAAAAATGACGAGAAACTTCTCAATACTCACTAAATTCTTTTGGAAACTGTCTCAAAGTTATTGACACGCACCGCATCGCTCATGACAGCAATGGTGGGGCCAATTCGCTCTGGCTGACGGAATGGCTAACGACAACAATGGACCTGCGGCCCGGCATGAGGGTGTTGGACCTCGGCTGCGGAAGAGCCACATCTTCCATTTTCCTGCGTCGTGAATTTGGCGTGCAAGTCTGGGCGACAGACTTGTGGTTCAGTGCCACCGAGAACTTCCAACGCATTGATGACGCTTCCGTTGCTGATGGCGTCTTCCCGATTCATGCCAATGCCCGGTCGCTTCCTTTTGCCGACAACTTCTTTGACGCCGTGGTGTCGATTGACTCGTTCCCCTATTACGGAACCGACGACCTGTACTTGAACTCCCTCGCTCGTTTTGTGAAGCTGGGCGGACAAATCGGCATTGCTGGGGCGGGCTTGGTGCAAGAAGTCGAAGGTACGATTGCCGAGATTGCAGCGAGCGGTCGAGCTAGTCATCGGCAGAGGAATGAATTTACGAGGGAATCATGCCATCTGTCACCGAGATTCTGAGCGAAGACAATGAGCAAATGCCTGAATGTCTTCGTCATGCGGGTACAGTCTTCGATTCCGAAATGATTGACAACTTTTTCTCTTCGAGGGTCGTTTACTACCCCGGTGCCGGACAGCACGGTCGGACCTTCGCATTGTTTGGTGCGACTCACAGTGCCCACTGTTTTCTGCACATCGACTTGAGCTATTCTGCCGAACAGATCCGGGGAATACTCAATTCAGGCGGAAATACGAGTGTCCGGGGATACACCCCGTTGAGTGAAGTGATTCCTCTTGATCCGTTCGCCCGACGCTTTGGCTTTGAAACGGCTTTGTGGACGATCCTTGAACGTCGCCCTGACTATTCAGACGACCACGGTCCCAAGCGACTCGCCTTTCTGCATATCCAAGCGGAAGCAGTGTGGTTCTGCTCCAAAGTCTGCGGGCGACTCGACAAAAAGTCGTTCGGGGTTGTCCTGCAAGATCACGGTTTCGGAGGGGTCAACGGGCACCCGGCAAAGTTCGGTGGTGATAAACCGCTGCGCCAAGTCGTTCAAACGACAGCTTTTGCCAAGTATCTGCTCGTGGGTGACGGCACGCCACCGTGGCCGCAATACGAACCGATATCGGAATTGACCGAGCAGGGATATGGCCAACATAAAAATCAAGTCAGGCTTTACCGCCAAGGCTGATCACCAAGAATATGAATTGATGTCGCCTCGAATCGGTGGCGACTCCATCACTGAGGTCGCAT
>JANXOO010000389.1 GCA_025353525.1 Schlesneria sp.
CCGGTAGATTTTCCACTGCCTGTCGCCCAAACGGGCGTGCCGTCAGTCGGAAGGTGAATGTCAGCAATTTCGTATTCGGCAATTCAATACCCGAACGGCCAATCGAAAAGTCCCTGCCGTCGGGTTGGCAACGTCGTGTGAAATGGTGCCAGAACCAGCCCGATTCAGCGACGGAAATCGGGACGCCGCTTGTCGTTGAATGCCATGATTCCTTCTTTTGCGTCGGACTGGCCAAGGCATCGAATGTAGGCTGCGGTGTCGCCAAGATAGGTCTGCTTCACATGCGTTCCCTCGTCCGCGTGCAATTGATGCTTCGTCAATCGCAAGGCGTCGATCGGTTGGGCAAGCAGTTGCTGTGCGAGTTCCCTTGCCGCCGCGATGACCCGAACATGAGGAACCACTTCATGCACCAAACCGAAAAGGTGGGCCTGTTGCGCCGTAATATGCTTACCAGTCAGACATAACTCGAGCGCTCGCGATTTGCCAATCAATCCCGTCAATTGAGCGAGACCGTAGCCAGGCGTCCAGCCAAGTCGCACTTCCGGCATGGCGAACCGTGCTGAATGTGATGCAATACGAAAATCGCACGAACAGGCACAAACGCAACCGCCTCCGAAAGCGGCACCGTTGACTGCCGCGATAAAAATCTGCGGCAACCGTTCCCACGCCAGATACAATTCGGCCTGACGGTGGCTGAGTCGCGTCGCGTCGTCCAGATCCATTGTTCCCACTTCTTTGACATCGTCGCCCGCACAGAATGCTTCGCCAGCCCCGGTGACAATTACAATCCGGATCTCGGGATGTCCTGCCAGCCACGCATTGAGCCGCTCGAAATCGGCCGTCATGAACGTGTCGACGGCGTTCAGTTTCTGCGGTCGATTGAATGTCACCGTCGCGATTGGCCCGTCGCGGTCGACGATCAATGTCGACAGCGATGCGAGTTCTCCCCGATTCGGTTCGATCAACCCTGGCAATACGACACTTTCAGCGATGGCGTTCATCTTGTCCCTCAGTTTCGCGGCAAAACGATCGGTGTGTATGACGGCTCGCCGGTGAGTCCCTCGACCGATCTGTTCGAGTTCGTCGAATGCGACGATGTCGAAATCGACCAGACGCCGATCAACAGCGGTGACGCGAGCTTCCGCACGCACCATCGCGTTGACCGGTGTTGCAGCCAGATGTTCCACAACAACATTGACCCCGACCGACTCTTCGCCCGGTTCGAGGAACGAATGCAGCACTTTGCGTGCGGCGTGCTCCATCAGGCAAATCATCGACGGCGTTGCAAATACAATCGCCGACGACGATTGACCGGCACCCAGATGGATCACTTCCGATCCGCTGACTCGCAAGTCAAGCGTTGCCATCGTGCCGATCTGAAGCCCGGACTTCACGTCAATTGGCCTCGTTCAATATGTGACGTAAAACCGGCCTCACATATTTTGGCGGTGTGATGTCGTGTGAAGCAGCCTGCCGCGTGATGAGTACATCGTCGGGGGCATCGATCCCGATCCTGACCGACGATTTGCCACTACGCGTAATCGTGATCATGACGTTTCCAACCTGGATTTTTTCGCCGACTTTCCTTGTGACGACCAACATAAGAGATTCCCAAGGCACTGGCGCGATCTCGGGCATTGCGACTGCAACGGCACGCCACCCCAATTGAAAAACGCTCGATCCGAATAACGTTCGATCCTGAGCACAATTCGAGGGATTTTACTGCTCGCAAGATTGGCGAGGGGAATGTTCCGGTTTCGTCCGGAACGGCACGGCCAGCTCCTGCTGGTTTTGGTTGCGTCTGCGGGAGAATTCTAGTCATTTTCATGATTGAGTCCAGACACAACTTGTAGTGGCCATCCGCCTGTGACTGACATACTGTAGATTATTTCACATCCCGGCGACGCGAAAAGACGCTCGCCGCAGCCAGGAAACCGGCGGTCATCGCCAGGAACACACCTACTTCGACCGCAATCGACAAAAAGATGTTCTCGCCAGGAATATGGTGCCAAAAAACATCACGAAACCCGTCCATCGCCCACGAATTGGATGTCACATGCGACAGATCCAGCACAAACCGCAGTATGATAAAGCGGTGCATCATGCTTCCACCCGGTGTTGACATAAACAGAATCAGAATTGTCGGCAGACCTTCGAACTGTTTGCGGGACCGACACAATGTCGCCACCATCAGAATGAACGCCGACGACGCCATTGAACTGACGAAAGCCATGATGGCGCTTCCCGCCAATTGCAGGAAGTGCCACAGATCCAGCCCGAATGCGACCGATGCGAACACCCGCATCAGGCCGATCTGCGAGACACCCATCAGCGTATAAAACATCCAATGTGCGATCAGCAGGCGGATTTCGCCGGTTCGCAGTTCAAACGAAGCACCACCCAGCGCGGTACGTTCGCCGAATTTGCGGACAGCAATTTCGACCGTCAGTGGACTTGCCATCAAACGCAACAATCATTGGCCGATGAAGGCAGATTACTCGATGATGATGTCTTTGACCGACTTACCACCCGGGATCATTGGCAGTACGTGTTCCTGGTACGGACAGATCACGTCCAGCAGGTAAGGCCCGCCGTAGTCGAGCATCGCCTTCAGTGCTGCGGGGAATTCTTTTTTGCTGCGAACCTGGGCGGCTCCCAGTCCGAACCCCTGAGCGATCTGTACGAAATTCGGATAGGTTTCTTCGTAGTGTCCGCCCGCACCGGCACCGACCGCCTCGGGATGTTCGACGGGACCCAGATAGGTATGAGCCCGATTTCCTTTCAGAAAGCGGTCCTCCCACTGCATCACCATCCCCAGATGCTGGTTGTTCAGCAGCAACGTCTTGACGGGCAGGTTTTCGCACTTGAGTGTGGCGAGTTCCTGCAGGTTCATCAGCATACAACCGTCGCCATCAATGTCGACCACCAGCGACTCGGGATGCACAGCCTGCACTCCCATTGCGGCGGGAAGTCCGAAACCCATCGTCCCCAGCCCCGAACTGCTCAGCCAGCGCCGGGGTCGATCGAACTTGTAGAACTGTGCTGCCCACATCTGATGCTGGCCAACGCCCACGGTAATATAGGTATCGCGAGCCTTTGTCTGTCGCCACAGCTCTTCGATCGCGTACTGTGGAATAATGAGGTCGCCGCTGTCTTTCACTTTTAGTGGATACTGTTTTTTCCAGCCGCGCAAGGTTTCCCACCAGGCGTCGATCTGAGGGACATCGTCGTCCGAGATCATCGCATTCAAGCCGTGCAAAACCTCTTTGATGTTCGCCACAACCGGAATGTCGGCGATCTTGTTCTTGTGCAATTCTGACGGGTCGATGTCGACATGGATCACCTTGCCATGTTTGGCAAATTCGCTGAGCTTGCCGGTGACGCGATCGTCAAATCGCACGCCGAACGCCAGCAACAGATCAGCGTCGTTAATCGCGTAGTTCGAGTAAACCGTCCCGTGCATACCGAGCATGTGCAACGACTGATCGTCGTCACCGGGGAAACATCCGATCCCCATCACGGTTGTCGCAACGGGAATCCCCGTCTTGCGAGCAAATTTGGTGAATTCTTCGGTCGCGTTCGCCTGAATGATTCCGCCGCCCGCATAGAAAATCGGCTTTTTGGATTCGCTGATCATCTTCAGGATCGCCCGAATCTGGTTCGGATGAACGCGACGAACTTCCGGATGATATCCTGGCAAGTTCATTTCGGGATCGTAGTCAACTTCCCATGTCACTGCGTTCGTTTGCACGTCTTTGGGAACGTCGATCAGAACCGGTCCCGGGCGACCGGTCCGGGCGATGTAAAATGCTTCTTTGATAATCCGCGGAATGTCTTCTGTCTTAGTCACCAGGTAATGATGCTTGGTGATGGCCCGACAGATTTCGACCATCGGCGTTTCCTGAAAGGCATCGCTGCCGATCAAATGCGTTGGCACCTGAGCCGAGATCGCGATCATCGGAATACTGTCCATCTTCGCATCGGCGATTGCCGTTACAAGATTTGTCGCACCTGGACCGCTGGTCCCCATACAAACGCCGACGCGATCAGTGGTTCGGGAAACGCCTTGAGCGGCGAAGGCACCGCCTTGTTCGTGTCGCGGCAGAATCGTCCGGATATCGGCACTGCGATGGGTTAACGATTGATGCAACGGCATGCTGCAACCGCCGGGATAGGCGAAAATGACGTCGGTTCCGTGTCGGATAAGGCATTCAACGAAGACATCGGCACCGGTCAGCGTTCGCGCAGGACTGAAAATGGAAGGGCTGGCGGCAATGGTCGACACGATCAGAATTCCTCAAAACAACACGCAATTTCCACAAGCGGGACCGGGATTGAGTATATACACGCCAATGCCCGCTTTCGAGTCCTGTTTCCGAATTTGTCCTTCGCAGGTGGAAATGTGGCGGGATAATCAGCTTCGCATGATTCATGGATCTGATGCTGTGATCGAAGGAAGGTTCGGATTCTGAAATCGTCGGCGTTTTTCAAGGGTGTGACCGGTATACGATCAAAAAGCGGAAATTGGCTTCATAACGCCAGATTCACACGCGTCATCACACGCAACATTTGACGCGACAGATCCGGCATCATAGTGTTTTCAGGTATTCCAGAACGGACCGTTTTTCGGTTTCGTCAAGCTTGTCCGGGAAGTTGTGCCCGCTGGAGCTTTTACCTGGAAGTCGGGTATCGAAGTACCGGCGTCGGTACGCAGAAACAGTGATGGTCGAAGGGATTTGGCCGAATTCTTCGACTTCAAGCCCGATTCGCTGGCGGTCGTAGCCATCTTCTGTTCGTTTCCAGACGGCCGGTCTCGAATCGCTGTGCATGACGTGCCACAGCGTGGGAACTGAACCGTTGTGGAAATACGGGGCACTCGCCCAAATCCCGTCCAGCGGGGGAGCGATATAGCCTGCGGGATCCGTCTCGACGTGATCCTCGCCAAAGCGACTTAACCACCCCCGTTTCATCCAGTTTCGATGCTCCGGCGATAGTGCACGAAGTCGCACAGAGTCAGTTCTGATTTCATCCAGCGGAATCGTTTGCTGCTCATACTTCCCCTGCTGTCCATAAGTACCATGGCAGCGCGAGCAATTTTCGATGAAAACCCCTTCGCCCCTGGTCGCCAATGGCCGGTCAACTTCGAACGGATATCGAGGAGATTCGACCGATTCGATCCAGGCCAGGATATCCCCAAATTCGGGCTCCCACAATTCGAGCTGCCTGGGGGTGACTCGTGGCAACAAAATAAACTGCATCAAAGGACGCGCCGTCTTCGGCGAAAATCCGTCTGCGTACAGCGACGCCTTTTTCTTCACATTCCAGAAGGGGGGTGCATCCATGTCGTGGTGAATCAGCTTTGGCACTTTCCGGCTGAGGTCGACCGTCATATCCGGATTGCGAAAGGCTCCTAATGCAATTCCGAATATCACGGAATTTGTTGTTCCGTTTGTCGTATTCAGCGGCATTTGCATCGAGCCGAAATCGAGATGCGACAAGGCTTTTCCCTGAGCCAATTTCACCGCCCGCACGTCTTCGGTCAATGTTTGCAGAGCGGTATGTGAATTGGGCAAGCCGGGAATCACTTTTCCTGCCACTTTTCCGCCGTGGCACGCGAGGCAATTCATGGCCCAGTTTCCCTGTCCGTCCGGCACGTAGCCAAGTGCTGGCCCCGTCCCTTCCGGATCATCCGGGGAGGGCATCAGGCCGTACCACGAAAACGTCCGGCGTCGACGCTCGCCGGCGTTGGCGGCTTCGGCAGCCGAGCGATCGGGTTCCGGCCAAACCGTCCACAACGATGCAAAAACATCGTCATCGAAATCCGGTGGCAGATACTGATGCGTTCGCAAATAACTAAATCCGCGAGCGGCAGCCGATCCGTCTTCTGCAGACACTTTTGGGAAAAGCGGCAAAGCGGCAATGAACAGACAAAGCCCGATTGTTAACTTTTGCATCGACGATCGAAAGTACGAGCTGTCCGGGTTTGACAGGAGGGGCGTCCCGGCATATATCGCGCCATCGTTGATCGCCGCCCGACTGATTGTCACCCGATCGGGCACACCATCGTCGAGCGGTATGGCGCGAATCCATTCCTCCGGACAATTGCAGATCGTTTGTATGGTCATTTTTTTCACGATGTCTGATCCAGGACCCTTGAACGGTGACGAAGAGCGTTTGGTAGCCGTTCAAGGGCAATACAGGGGGACAGACCCATTTTTGCGGGCGAAACCCTCGTTGGAGTCACTTTCGTGGCTCGTGGCTCAGGTTTATTCGCTGCAAAAATGCGTCAGTCCCCGGCCCTTGAACGGTGACGAAGTGCGTTTGATGTCCCTGCAAATCAACCTCGACGAATTGCTGACCGAATGTCCGGTCGGATTCGGTCAGCCGAAAGGATTCTCACCCACAATGTCCGCTCGGAGAACTTGTACCCGATTCTATCAAAAAAACAGACACGTCACGATTGGGCAGGCTTCGCGAACCTTGACCGTTTCAACCGTGTCATCGCCTTCAGTGAATATCACGGTGCTCAGGTATCATATCGTTCGCGTCCAGTTCAACACATGTGCCTTGAGAATTGCACCGTGAATCTCATGAATTCGAATCCGGTGCTTCCTCCGAGCGAAATACTGAAACGCGATCTTCGACTCAGTGTGGGCGACGGAACAGCCTACGGCGTCATGATCGGCATGGGTGAGACGTATTTGCAGGCGTTTGTACTGGCGGTCGGGATGGGGGAAGTCTTCGCCGCGTTGATTGCAACGTTACCGCAGTTGATCGGAAGTCTGCTGCAACTGGTTTCACCGCTCGCCGTGCGGAGGCTTGGATCTCACAAATGGTGGGTCGTTTTGTGCGCCGGCATTCAGGGATTATGTTTTTTGCCACTCATTCTGGCGGCATTGGCAGGACATATTTCGCAACCGGCTGTGTTGCTTGTCGCGTCACTCTATTGGGCGACCAGCCTTGGGACCGGCCCGGCGTGGAATACATGGCAGGGAACGATTATTCCCCGGCAGATTCGTGCGAAGTTTTTTGCCAAACGAGCGCGACTCTGTCAAATCACGACGTTGCTCGGCTTTTTGGCGGGTGGGTACGCCTTGAAAGCCGGCAAAGCGGGTGGAAGCGAAGTACCCGTTTTCGCAGTTCTGTTTGGTATCTCGCTGGTCTGCCGTGTGGCGTCGACGCTGTGTCTGATGCTCCAGAGCGAACCGTTTCCAATCCCGCCCGAGATGCGTTTCCTGTCACTCGCAGAACAATGGCACCGCTTTTCGCGCGGGCCGTCGGGTCGCCTGCTGATTT
>JANXOO010000932.1 GCA_025353525.1 Schlesneria sp.
CCCGGCCTGCCTTTGGACGTGGTTCTCGTCGCCGATGGCATGATTCGGGACTCCGGCAGAACCTGTTTGATCAACAACCGCGACCATAGCTTCCAGTTTCTGATTCCGGAATGGGTCACCGAAGCGAACAGGCCAAAAACCATCGAACTTTATGCCGTGGACGGCAGCCAATCACAACCGCGACTGAAACGCCTGGTTCCCCGAACGGACAAGATACCCTAAGTGATGCGCTGGAGTACATCTGATTCGCCACCGCATCGGTCGAAGTCGAAAGTCGACCGATATATTCTGTAGTTCGTTTTCGGTGACTTCCCGGTCCGGAACTGACTTTGAATTGAGATTACTTCGTTCCCGGGTTCTTGTCCGAACGCTTCCGGATGTAATCGTTGATTTGAGCCATCGTCGAATTGTGCCGGGCTTCGTCGTCGGAAGTGTCGCCTGCGATTTCAATCGTTTTGATGGCTTGCTCGCTGCTCTTCCTCAGGCTCTCATCGTCGGATTTTGCCAGTTCACGCAACTGAGGCAGGAATTTTTCTGACTTCTTGCCGAAGACCGCGACGGACGACGTTGCGTTGAGTCGCACCCAATTGTCTGTGTCGGAAAGCATTTTTCCTACTACATCAAGATTGCCTGTGTCATAGGGACTGACGCTGGCCAATTGTCCGCAACCCCAACCGCGCACCGTGACATCTTTGCTTGCCAAAATCCCTTCAGCGATACGTTTGCCCAGTTGATTGGGGCTTGTCACCGTCACAACATCGGGAAAAACGATGTCGCTCAGTTTGAATTCATCGCTGACATAAACCGTCAGAACCGGGTCTTTGCTCCAGACTTTGGCCCCCTGATCGAGGCTGACAACGTGAGCGGAAATACCGGCGTAGATTTCAAGATCCCAATCGACGGCAAATTTCTGTTCCGCGTTAAACGACGAGCCATGGCCAGGACCAACCCGCACGACGACTTCATGCTGAGTGACCCCTTCAAGCCTGGCAAAGTGCTGCAGGGTTTCGTTGAATTGCCCTGTGGTACCTTTGAACTGAAAATTCTCGTGGCCATTGACCCAGACTTGATAGACGCGAGCCTTGTTATTGATGACGGTCAAAATTCCCGGCCACGACGTGTAATTGGCTTCGTGCAGTTCTTTATTGCCGAATTCTTCGGTTCCCAAAGCAAACCCTGATGAAGGTGACAATGAAATCAAAGTCAGAACGACAAACGGAAGTATTCGCGCAACGAGAGACATGGAACTTCTCCTGAATGGGGATAAGACGACAGAAAACCTGCTGGAAGGACATGATGGCCCCTCTGAATTTCAAAATCGCAGATTCCCGATCAAAGACGATGGAAATCCTGTTCGAGTTCCCGGATACGTACGAACAATCTGAAAAAACAGCGAATATTTCAAACACGCCCGGGCATCGCACAACCAGAGCGATGAAGGGTGCGAAAATCACCATCCGCCAAAGATCACGAGGCTTGAAGCGTCAACGAGCCAGCCCGGGAGTCGGGAGACTCCCGGGCTGGCTCGCGTAAACTCGACAATGGTCGTTTTTCTGAGACCTGGCAGAATCAGACCTGGCAGAATCAGAACTGAATCGCCTGGGAATCTGTTTGCAGGGTAACTCCCCCAAGGTGGCAGAAAGTCAGTTCCCCGATTACTGATTGCGACTGAAAGCCGTCCTTTGTGACGGGAATCAAAGTCCAGCGGCCTTTTTCAGTTCCGCAGCCTTGTTGGTGGCTTCCCATGTGAAATCGGCTTCGTTACGACCGAAGTGGCCGCCACTGGCGGTCTTGCGGTAGATCGGTCGACGCAACTTCAGGTAATCGATAATGGCCAATGGAGTCATCTTGAAATGGTCGCGAACCAGTGCAACGATTTTCTCGTCCGGAATTGCGTTTGTGCCGTTCGTGTTGACGTGAACGCTGACGGGTTCAGCGACTCCGATCGCATACGCCAACTGAACTTCACATTCGCGAGCCAATCCGGCGGCAACGATATTCTTGGCGACATGGCGGGCCATGTAGGCGGCCGAACGGTCAACCTTGGTGGGATCCTTGCCGCTGAAGGCTCCGCCGCCGTGGCGGCCCCAGCCCCCATACGTGTCGACGATGATCTTGCGTCCAGTCAATCCGGTGTCGCCGTGAGGTCCGCCAACGACGAATCGACCCGTCGGATTAATGTGGTATTTTGTCTCTTTCGTCAACAATTCAGGTGAAATCGACTTCTTCACGACTTCCGAAATCACGAAATTGGTGATGTCGTCCTGACTGACTTTTTCGTGGTGCTGAGTCGATACGACGACCGCCGAAATCCCGATCGGACGGTTTTTCGAATCGTATTCGACTGTTACCTGGCTCTTGGCGTCCGGACGCAACCAGTCAACCTCTTTCTTTTGACGTGCTTCTGTCAGCCGGTTGATAATTCGATGTGACAACGCGATCGGAAGCGGCATCAATTCGGGCGTTTGATCGCAGGCGTAGCCGAACATCAAACCCTGATCGCCAGCTCCTTCACGGTCGACACCCATCGCAATATCGGGGCTTTGGCTGTGCAGAGCGACGAAAACCTTGCATGTTTCATACGAAAAACCGATGTCGTCGCTGATGTAACCGATGTCTTTAACGACATCGCGAGCGACCTGGACATAGTCAAGTTTTGCCTGGGTCGTGATTTCGCCCGACAGCACGACAAGGTCGGTCGTGCACAGCGTTTCGCAGGCGACTCGGGAACGAGGATCTTGAGCCAGAATCGCATCCAGCACCCCATCGGACACCTGATCTGCGACTTTGTCAGGATGGCCCATGCTGACAGATTCACTGGTAAAGAAGTAATTCGTCATCTCGCTTCGAATCTCCGGTCAAAAACGTTCCTGAACACACATTCCAACAAAACCCCTCTCCGCAGGAACGTACTGCGGAAACAGTTCTGAATCGCGAACGATTCTACGGCGGATAGTGATGTATCTCAACTCGATTCGCTCGATATCAACAACAAATCGGTATTTTTACCGCACGCGTCCATGAATGAGGCATTCATCGAAAGCCCGTTTCCGCGGATTGCGATGGAACATCAATCGGCGACTGGCATTCCATCGAAAGTTCAGTTTCTGCAAATGTCTCATTCCATGCCGCGCGAAGTATTGTACTTTACGGCACCGCATTTTTATGGGTGCTCGCGTTCCGGAACCCGGAACCCGGGATCCGTCATCTCGCTTCAATGGGCATCACCAACCTTCAACAACGTGCTCTTTTTTTGTTCGATAAACTGAATGTGATGCGGGATATGCCCTGAAATCCGTTCCAGCAATCGCATCAATGACAGCGAACCGTCGACCGAATGAACACCCGCTCGTTCAAACTCGGTCGCCGGAAGGGTCTTCAAGAACCGCGAGACCTGGCTGCGAACCGTACGAATGACACCCAGTTCTTCCTCAAGGTCGCGCTGGGCATAGGCGAGCTTTGATGCGAAAACATCGGGGTCACCTCCGAAAAGTGTGGGACGATCTTCGGCAACAACACGCTTCATCCGATCGGCATAAACCAGTTCGAAGTCGGCGATATGACAGACAATATTCAGAACACTCCAGACTCCCGGTTTGGCTGGTATCCGCAACTGGATGGGCGAAAGATCTTCGACGGCCTCTCGCAGCAAAGCCGCTCCACTGTCATATTTTGCCATCAGTTCTTGTAACGCCGTGGGCCATGCTGTTGTATTGGAGTTGGACCCCAGAAGATTGACCGCTTCCTGGCGAGAATTGACCAGCGGCCAAACCTGATCGAATTTCGAAATTTCAAGCACTTCGCGTCCGACAGTTGACAGATTGCAGAGTACCAGTCGTCCGTTATTGGCCGACAGATCGGTCCACAACACCCGAATCAATTCCAACAGACTTGATCCAAAAAACGGGGCTTTTGCCAGATCGACGATCAGTTTGTTGAATCCGATGTCGCGGCGCAACTGCCGGATTTCGTCCAATTCGCCGAGCACATTGTGATCGGCGAGACTGCTGATCCCGTCGCGAAGTTCAAGCAACATAATGTCGCTGACAGCGTCCGTTCGGATCAATCGATTAAGTCTCATTTTTTCTTCCATGGCCTCAATTGGCAGGTGAAATACCTGACCTGCGCAGGCAGAACGAGCGGTCTTACGTCGTCGGAAAAGCGCCACCAGTAACCCGGTCACAATTGACGATTTGATCGACCGGATTCCGGGTTGCGTTGACCGGACACAATTAAAGGTGTTCCGGTTCGAGATCAAAACTTCCTGATCCCACTTCGATCGGCTCGTCTGATGTCACATTTTTTCGTCGTTTGACGAGTCTGACTTCGTTTCCGGATTCGTTGTAATGGACTTCGTCCATAAAAGTATGCATCAACAACAGGCCTCGCCCGCAGGGGCGTTCGAGGTTGGCAGGATCCCGAGGGTCTGGCAGACAGTTGCGATCGAAGCCAGGTCCGTCGTCGCGAATGATAAAATCAGCCTCATGCGTGTTGAACCTGGCGACGACATGAATGCGACGATCCGACCACGGCAACGCCTGAATTCTTTGCAATGCCAGGTCGTAATAGGCACGATGATTTTCTTCCCTCATCGACGAACAAAGTTCCAGATTTCCGTGGAAACAGGCGTTCGACAACGCTTCTTGCAGGGCAACTCCGATCCGAACCCGATCCGATTCGTCGCAGGCACCTATGCTGGTGACCGTATCTTGCAAATACTGAACCATTGACGAAACCAGTTCCTGATCGTTTTCGATCGTAAACTCGACCTCGTTCCGAACCAGTCGTCGCATCAGCCGCAAATGAGCCCGGTCATGGCAAGCAACGCGAAGTACCTGCCGCACCGTGTCGCTCAGTTGATGGTTCAATTGCCGCTTGGGAACGTAACTCGACGCCCCCGCCTTGAGCGCCTTCACAGCGATGTCTTCGCTGCCGCGCGCCGTCATCAGAATGACAGGGACGACGGGGAACCCCTTACGAATCAATTCCACCAGTTGCAAACCGTTAATCGACGGCATGTCGAGATCAGTCACGACGATATCCGGAACGTGCAGTTCCATTTTGATCAATGCGTCGCCACCATCGACAGCGTATTCGACATTCATACCGTCGATTTGTTCGAGCAAACCGCCAGCGAGTCGACGGTCGGTTGCAGAGTCGTCAACGATCAGTACCGTCGGCATAGTCATTAGTCCGTGGAAGGTGTTCCGCCCGACAGAATCCGAAATTTCGAACGAAGAATTACCGCGATGCTCGCATTGCCGGACTACAACTTCAAGTGTATGACGGGCCTGCGAGAAGGCAATCCTGTTTTTCAAGGTGCTGATTTCAGTCCGAAATCGGTATCGGACCGGTTCAAGCGCCTTGTTCGCCCGCAATTCGAAGGAAGTTTTTCAGCAGGTCAATCCCCGCCAGCGTCAGAAAACTTTCCGGATGGAACTGGACTCCGTGGATCGGATACGTTCGATGGCGAAGCCCCATGATCTCGCGCGGGTGACCTGGAAAATCGGCCCAGGCCGTCACTTCCAGGTCGGGGCCGAGTGTCGATTCGGGAACGACAAGACTGTGATAACGCGTTGCTGTAAAAGGGTTTGGCAAACCTGCGAAAACACCCGTCCCCAGATGATGAATGGGCGACACCTTACCGTGCATCAACCGCTCGGCTCGTACAACCGGTGATTGAAAGACTTCGGCCATCGACTGGTGCCCCAGACAGACTCCCAGCGTCGGTATTGTCGGCCCCAGTCGTCGGATGAGCTCCATCGATATTCCCGCATCGTGCGGCGTGCAGGGGCCGGGCGACACGACGATACCGGCCGGTTTCAATGCCGCGATCTCTTCGATCGTGATTTGATCGTTCCGGGCAACCTGCACGTCAAGACGCGCGTCGATTTCCCCGAAGCGTTGTACGAGGTTGTAAGTGAAAGAATCGTAATTATCGAGAATGAACAGCATGGGCAAAAATTTATGTCGGGTAATGTTCAAAAAGTAATTTCAGCATGAATGGCTCATGACGCATGGACTCTTCAGGGACAACGGAACTTTTTGCGGCAGGACAGAAGAATGGGGACTGGCTCCAGGTCTTCCTGGTGCCTGTCCCCATT
>JANXOO010000403.1 GCA_025353525.1 Schlesneria sp.
CACCCACATCGTTCGAATGTCGGGGCGCTCCCACACTTCCGTTCGATGCCCAAAGGTGGAATAGAACACTCGGCCTTTGCCATAATTCCGCACCCAGGCTACGGCAAAGTCGCGATCGGTCCGCTTCACACCCTTCCTGGTTAGATCAATCTTATCGGGGTCCATTCGCATGAGCACACGCACGCGGTCGCGGGAAAATTCCTTCGCTTGATAAATCTCGTCGGTGATCGAAAATCGCTCCGGCAAATGTGCCGTTTGCGGACTGATTGAAGCGGGTGACTCCATAATCGAAAAACTGTCCTTGCAAACTGGTCGTGCTTCCGGTCAGCTTGCTTCCGTTGTCGACAGTCGTGCCACCAGAGTATGAATTCGCGCCCGAAAAAGTGATCGGGCCCGTTCCGCTGATTTCCACGCCCCCCGTTCCAGAAAGTTTGCCAGCGTACGTTCCGGCGGCGGACTGACTGAATCGCAGATTACCGGTATTTGCAATGTCACCCTGCAAACTGGTCGTGGTGCCGATCAGCGTACTTCCAGTATCGATCTTTGTTCCACCCGTGTAGGTGTTTGTACCAGAGAGTGTGACGCGGCCACTGCCACCGATTTCGACCTTGCCGCTGCCAGACAGATTTCCTGAGTAAGCCCCGATAATCGACTGGTTGAATTGAACGCTGCCCTGATTCACGATTTGACCTTGCAGGCTGTCCGTCGTTCCGATCAACGTGCTGCCATTGTCGACGAGTGTTCCGCCAGCGTACGAGTTGAGTCCTGAAAACCTGACCGGGCCAACTCCGCTGATTTCAACTCCGCCCGTCCCAGCCATATTGCCGCCGTAAGTACCGGCCGTTGCCTGATTGAATTGCACGACACCATTGTTCGTGATCGCCCCCTGAAGGCTGGTGGTCGTACCGATCAGGCCGCTGTTGGCGTCGACCGTTGTACCACCCGAAAAGGTATTGGCTCCCGAGAATGTGACAGGCCCACCCGCTATTTCCACGCTGCCCGTTCCGGTCATGCTACCGGCGTAAGTCCCTGCGCCGTTCTGACTGAACGCCACGACTCCATTGTTGGTGATACTGCCGCGCACGCTGTTTGTCGTACCGATCAGTTCGGTGCCATTGTCGACAGTCGTGCCGCCTGTGTACGTGTTGGTCCCGTTTAACGCGACGATACCGCCGCCACTGAACTGGAGACTTCCTGTCCCCGAAATATTGCCCGAGTAGGTGCCGTTCGTGCCCTGGTTGAATTGAAGGGCTCCGTTATCGACGATGTTTCCTCGAATGCTGGTCGTTGTACCAATCAACCGGCTGCCGTTATCGATCGTTGTTCCGCCGGTGTACGAGTTCAGTTGCGAGAACGTGACGGCGCCAATTCCGCTGATCCGGACGCCGCCGATCCCTGACATGCTTCCACCATAGGTTCCCGCGACCGACTGGTTGAATTTGACAAGACCGTCATCGACAATCGTGCCCTGAACGCTGTCGGTTGTTCCGATCAGTGTATTGGAGGCATCGACCAGTGTTCCAGCTGTATAGCTGTTCATTCCAGTGAGTGTCACGGGGCCACCGCCACTGATCTGGACGCCGCCTGCCCCTGTCATATTGCCGGCATACGTCCCTGCCGTCGTCTGATTGAATTGCACTAACCCGTTGTTGGTGAAAGCGCCCTGCAGACTGCCCGTCGTTCCGATCAATGTACTGGTGGCATCGACCGTCGTACCTCCCGACCAGGTATTTGTCCCTGAGAACGTGACCGATCCCGTGCCGCTGATCCGGACATTGCCAGTCCCCGTCAGATTGCCGGAATAAGTGCCATTCGCGTTCTGGCTGAACTGAACGGCGCCGTTATTAATGATTCCTCCCTGCAGTGTGCTTGTCGTACCTGTCAGAGTGCTTCCGCTGTCGACTTGCGTCTGCCCGCTATATGTATTGTTCAGTCCGGTAAAAGTGACCGTGCCGCCGCCAGTGATCTCGACGCCCCCCACTCCCGATACCGATCCGGCATAGGTCCCGCTCGTCGCCTGTTTGAACTGGACGAGCCAACTGTTGTTGATATTCCCCTGGACACTGTCCGTCGTACCGATCAGTACGGTATTGTTGTCGACCGTCGCGCCGCCGGAATACGTATTCGTCCCTGAAAGAGTTTCAATTCCGCCTCCGCTGATTTCAACACTTCCGGTCCCTGTAATATTGCCGGTATGTGTTCCGACGAGTGTCTGATTGAACTGTACAACCCCTTTGTTCGTGACCGGTCCCTGCAGATTTCCCGTCGAATCGAGCAGTCTGCCACCGTTGACAACGACCGGTCCAAGGCCGTTGACAGTATTGAGGGTTTGCAGGACGACGGTACCGCTGTCGATGATGAGCGGCTGGTAGGCGTTCGCACCATCAATGGTCTTTCCGTTGCCGACGAGTGTAATTGTCGAGTTACTTGAAAAGTCCGACACCTGCTGACTCATCGTAAACCCGTTGATGAAATTCAGGGTGTACGTATTTCCAGGATTGCTGTTGACCGTCTGAATCGCGTTGAAGTAGTCGGACGCGGTGCTGATATTAATTGTCTGTGCGTCGGCGTTTCCCGCCACGGCCAATACGAGTATTGCGAAGCAGCTGGCGATCGT
The DNA here is from genome assembly GCA_025353525.1 of Schlesneria sp. GTDB lineage: Bacteria > Planctomycetota > Planctomycetia > Planctomycetales > Planctomycetaceae > Schlesneria. The sequence continues at coordinate 2,618 of JANXOO010000403.1, forward strand.
TGGACTCAGTCGCATTTTCCGTGTGGATAATGAATCCCCGGTAATCGCGGCGGGTGAATGGCAGAATGAAATGGTGCTGGCTGATGTCGAATTCAAACGATTCATGGTCGCATCCTCTCTTGTCGGAATGCATTGACTGCGTCGGGAATAAACTGGCGAGATGAGATGAAAACCGCCAATACAGGCTGTGATTTGTCCTGGGGCCGGAAAGGTGGCAGATTTCTATGTCAGTGTGTCACTTGCATCAATGCGGAATCATCCCTTGCGATGCGACGTTTCTTTGAAGACATATTCACCATAAGTCGTTATTGGGAATCGTGTTTGCGACTAATATTGCGGCTTGAGAAATTGCGTGGATCATTCGTGCGAAAACGGAAGAAACCGAAGCGCGGCGACTGACGTTCGGCAGTAACTGCCATCGAGTTCAGGCTTTGCCAGTGGACGACTCGGGAAAAACCGGAGGCGCAACGACGATTGCGCTGCCGCGATTGGCGATGTACCCACAAGTTCAACGCTGTGAAGCATTTTCAGATTGAAAAAAAAGCAGAACGAGAATCCTGGCGAGCCGTACGGCGTAAGCCCTCGGACCGAATTGCCGAAGAGTCCGAGGGCTTACGCCGCTCGGCTCGCCAGGATTCTCGTTCT
>JANXOO010000950.1 GCA_025353525.1 Schlesneria sp.
TGAATCGTACGTTTCGAAAGCCGTTTTGGGACCTGACAAGAGCACGTTAACCGTCAGTGCCGGTTTCACGGTTGTTGATGGCAATTACGGAAGAAACTATGTGGTCACGCTGAATCCGGCTTCGGGAACAATCGCCGCCGCTGCTGCCAAAACTTTGGTCTTCCTGCAGGCTCCGCCAACCTCGGGAATTGCCGGGGTTGCCATCGCGCCAACGGTTTCGGTTGCCATCGAAGACATCTATGGAAACATCGTCGACACCGATCAATCGGTCGTGACGCTTGAGATTGGTACAACTTCACTCACTGCGACTGCTAAAAACGGGATTGCAACGTTCGACACCAGCAAGTTCGTGATCAAAGTCGCCGGAAAGTTTGCAATCTCGGCAACCGATGCGGTCCTGAAGCCCGCAACGGGCAGCCTCATTATCACGCCTGCCGCAGCCAGCAAACTTGTCTTTACGACCGTACCGGGGACTGGCAGTCTGGCGAACGGACTGGCGGCATCGGTGATCGTTGCGATTGAAGATGCGTTCGGGAATATCGTGACCGGGAACACGTCGAGCGTTACACTGAGTCTGGTCAGTCGACCGGTTGGAAGCGATTTTGCAACGGGCGCCGTTGTCACAGTCAATGCCGTGAACGGGATCGCGAAGTTCAGCAATCTGAAGTTCACGAAAGTCGGCACTTACACTCTGAAGGCCGTTGGCAGTTCACTATCCAGTGCGGTTTCGACAGCCGTCGTGATTTCCTGACCATTCACTGCCGCACTTTTTCCCATTGTTTGTCAAGTTTTTTTTCCGAGACCGAGATCGACGTTCCCAATTCCTGTGCGAACAACGCGACGCGTAATTCCTCGGTCATCCATCGATAAGTTTCCAGTTCCGGGTCATACACCTGACGTTCCGTTTGCTGCCGCATGCGTTCGATGCCTCGATTCCACCTCGGGGCGACCTGCTCGAGCAATTGTTGATCGCGTGGAGCTCCGCCGCTGGTCAGTTTTTGAAGCCGCAGACCGATCGCCCGTGCGTATCTGGGAAAATGCACCAGCCAAACCCAGGGCGTCTTCACCAGAAATCCTGGCGAGAACAGTTGCGCCAGTTGTACGTGGACATCAAGCCGCGTCGCCTGCCACTGCGGATGTGCCGTCTTTTCCCACGTTTTACGAACCTCGCCGTACGCCATAAAAAGTGGTGTCAGCAAGTTGGTCAGTTCCATGACGGCTGTCGGCATACGATTGCGACCGTTCTGCAGACAGTCGCGGAATTCGGCATCGCTACGCGGGAACTTTTCAAACGGAAGGAAGGCCCGATCCGCCAGCAATTCGGCAATCTGCGTTCGAAATGGAAATGGCTGTGGAAACGTCTTCGCGAGCATCGTCCAGTTCGTCATTGCGGGCAGATTGTCGATTTGCTGTTTCAGCTCGCGCGCCACCGTATAGACGATCAGCCGTCGCAGCCCGAAACGCATTTCGAAATGAGACCGCTCGGGCGTGTCGAGCAACCTCAGCGACGCCGATTCACCTCCGTCGACCAGTGTCGGATATCCTTTCAAAGCGACCCCGCGACGCATAACATCGATCACTGGTGGCAACGTGCCGCAATCCCAGGTCTTCAAACCGTCTCGCGTCCAGCGAGGATCATCGGACGACGAAAAACTGATTGATGCCAGGGCACCGAATTCCTTCCGCAGCGTCAAAAGATCGCGGCCGGAGGTCAATGTTTTTCCATCTGCATCCGTCACGCGGATCAGCATTCGCAAGTGATCGGGAAGCCGGGCTTCGTCAAATGCGTCACGCGGTACCTGAATCCCGGTGACAAATTCGATTCCTTCCGCGAGTGAATCGGCGAGTGACCCGTCACCAAACTTGATGGCCTGGGCCACCTCGGCGGCAACCTCCGGGATCGGAACCAGGTCGCGACGCATTTCTTTGGGGAGCGTTCGAATCAGCGCCACGATCTTGTCCTCGATCAAACCGGGGACGAGCCATCCCAACCGATTTCCGTCGAGTTGATTCAGCCCTTCTTGCGGAACGGTGATTGTCACTCCGTCGTCGGCAGCACTCGGGTCGAGTCGATACGACAGCGGGAGCATCAGATTTTTCATCTGAACGGCGTCGGGGTACGAATCTTTCGTTGCGACGATCGCATCTTCCTTTACGAGATCAGCTTCGACCATAAACAACTGTTTCCGATCGTCGGCATGAGCCGCTTTCCACCACTGGATCAACCGTTGTCCATCAAACAAATCGGCAGGCAGTCGCGTATCGTAAAAGTCGAACTGAGCCTGTTCTTCCTTCAACAGGCTTCCCTTGCGGACCCGCGTTTGCAAATCTTCGAGCTTTTGAACAAGTTCGCGATTATGAGTCAGAAACTCCGGTGGGACTTTCAGAGTCGAAGGGGCCGTATTGATCGCCGAGATCGCGCTCGCACGATCGCCGGAATTGTGCATCGAACGGTTGCGATCCGAAGCGGTTTTATTGCCCGCCGCCGATGGCGCCTTATTCGATGCGGTGCGACTTGTGTCCGTACGAGCGTTTGTGTCTGGCCTGGGGCGGCCTCCCTGTCCGACGATATCCGGTTCGTCCTGCGGCCAGTCTCCGTAGACAAGTGCGTGTTGGATGAA
>JANXOO010000995.1 GCA_025353525.1 Schlesneria sp.
CGCCAGAATCCGCCTGAAGTCGATGGTTCGACCGCCAGACCTGAAAGAACTCGAAGATGAAGTCGAACGCCTGAACGCCGCCAAAGAAGAAGCGGTCGCCAATCAGGACTTCGAAAAGGCCGCCTCACTGCGCGATCAGGCCGACAAACTCAAAAAGAAAAAGGAAAACATCAACAAGGACTGGCGAGAAAAGTCCAAAGAGAAGGAAGGCGTTGTCGACGCTGAAGTGATCGCCGAAGTTGTCGCGAAGATGACCGGCATCCCGCTGACGCGATTGTCGAGTGAAGACGCTGTGCGTTTGTTGAAGATGGAAGAGGAACTCCATCGCCGCGTTGTCAGCCAGGCCGAAGCGATCAAACAGGTCGCCAAGTGCGTCCGGCGGAGCCGCAGCGGGTTGAAAGACCCTCGACGACCGACGGGCGTCTTCCTGTTTGCCGGACCAACCGGGGTCGGCAAAACGCTGACCGCCAAAACACTGGCCGAGTTCATGTTTGGTGATCAGGATGCATTAATCCAGATCGACATGAGCGAATACATGGAAAAGCACAACGTCAGCCGCCTGATCGGTGCTCCTCCAGGTTACGTCGGATTTGAAGAAGGCGGTCAACTGACGGAAAAGATCCGTCGCCGTCCGTACGCGGTCGTGCTCCTGGACGAAATCGAGAAGGCTCATCCTGACGTTTTTAATATGCTGCTGCAGATTATGGAAGAAGGACATCTGACCGACAGTTTCGGTCGGAAGGTCGACTTCAAAAATACGATTCTGATCATGACGACGAACGCTGGCGCATCAGCGATCAACAATGAATTTGGATTTGCACCGAAGGATAACGACACCAGTTACGACCGGATGAAAGAGCGACTGCAACACGAACTCGAACGCGAGTTCAAGCCGGAATTCATCGGTCGACTGGACGAGGTCGTTGTCTTCCGTTCGTTGACGGAAGAAAACCTGAAGCAGATCGTGGTGATCGAACTCGCTAAAGTCCGCGAACGGCTCGGCGAAAAAGGCCTGAATCTCGTATTGACCGAAGAAGCAAAGCAATTCATTATCAACAAGGGGAACGCGATGGAATACGGTGCCCGACCCCTACGTCGTGCGGTCGAGACCTATATCGAAGACCCCCTGTCCGAGAACCTGCTGCAAGGCTCGTTCGAAGGCTCGAATACGATTACGGTCACAGTTAAAGAGGTCGGGGACCAAAAGCAACTTGACTTCGTCGCGACGACACAAGAGAGCGCTCCGGCGGGGGAACTCGTCGCCGCCGCATCGTAGCGATCGCTGAATTTCTGAACACAGAGCCCGATCGGACCTTCGATCGGGCTCTTTTCATTTGGTATCTGTCGCGTACAGCAACAATAGAGAAATGCCACTGCCTTTCAGCACATGAAACGGCAGGTTCGATCTCGCGATGAAACTGACCCGCAACGAAGACTCATTCCTCCCATTCAACTTTGGACTGGCCTGCCGGTTCAACGTCGTTCTCGTCGTTCTCGTCGTCGAATTCGTCCGACAATCGTGAATGGCCTGCTGGATCGCCCGCCGGACGGGAATCGCTGTCATCACGCAAGAAGTTGTGGTCGTCGTGTGAATTGATCGTTTCGATTGGCCCCATTCGAACGGGAAAATCAGGTCGAACTGCGGTCATGACATTGTCACGACGCGACCCGGAATCCAGGTGAACAATCTGGCAATCCTGCGGGTTTGGCATTTCCCACAAGTTATCGGGAATCGAACTTGAATTGACCCTGATTTCTCCGAGCGTCAACTGCATCGTCATTCTGTTTTCCGGCCATTCGAGCATGACGCGATGCGGCAGGACCAGCCCTGTCGATTTGTCGAGTCGATGATCTTCCAACCGGGCAAATGCAATCCGTCCACCGTTATGAGCGTACAAACTATGTTCGAGCACAATTCCCCGCTTCAAATCAACAAGTACGACCCGTCGAAGAGGGCGGCCGTCCGCTGAGATGACTTGTTCGACCAGCCGAGCCTGCTGTTTTTCCCGATCAGACTCCATCGTCACTCCCGTCGTTGGAAGTGGCTCGACCCCTAATGCCTGCATTAACCAGTCAGGTTCGAACGGGATTCCATTTTCCTGCCGGACCATTTCCAGGTTCTCGTGTTTGCACGTGACGAAGGCAGGGTCCATTCGTCGGGACCAGACCCAGAATCGTTCGTCATTGGAACCGAGATCGAGCTCTTTTCCCAGCGGTGAATTCACAAATAAACGCAGGCGGTGACCTTTCTCAACAGCAATATTGCCGGAAAGAGATGTGTTTTCGAAGCGGATCCGAACGTTGTTTGTTCGCCAGTTCTGGATCCGGTCTGTATTTTGATTGAGGTGCGCAACAACCTCTTCAATTCCTGGATTCTTTGAATTCTTGAGTCGCGGTGCCCCCGCCATGTGATCGCGATTTCTCGAAAACAGGCCACGAGCTGTGATGCAGCCGGGTAGAATTGACCCGATGACGACCGCCAACAACAGCGTTTTTCCCGCGAGGAACGCACTTGAGCGAGTAGCGTTATGAATGGCCGTTCCGGAATTCATGACTGCCACTCCGACGCGATTTGCGTTTTAAGTTCAAGCTGCAATCGCTGGGTTTCGCTGTCGTCGAGGTGATAATTACGAACCTCGAAATTGCCTTCGCCGTGAACACCGCTTAATTCCAGGTATTCATCGTCGTCCTCGAAACGGACGTTTTCAAGCTTCAATTTTCGCTGCTGCAGCAGAACGAGTGCCAGCGCATAACGAGTCTGCTCGTGAACCGGACTGGCTTCTTCACTGAGTTGTTCAAAGTACCGCATGGCAATTTCCGGATCGATCCGCGTCAACCGGGGATCAG
>JANXOO010000996.1 GCA_025353525.1 Schlesneria sp.
AGGCGAATCCCGTAACCGGTTTTTCAATAACATGTTGTGGCGCAAAACGGCGCTTTGGGAAGTTTGAGTTGACCGTTCGGCCTTGAACTCCCATTCAGCGGTCGCTATCAAACGTGACCTCGCAGTTTGCGTGAGGGGCGATCGGCAAGTGATCGAGTCGCCAAAAGGAATTTTCCTGATGAGTCGGTTGAGCCCGAAGGGATTGGGCACAGAGTTGTTGATGTCGGGGCATCGAGGTCGATGTCGGACACGCGACTGAAACGCGACTCCACTTAAGTTGAAAAACTGAAGAAGTTAAAAAACTGAAGTCTGAAATACGTTCAGGACGGATTTGGTAACCGGGTTCTCTCTGGCTCATCGTTGCCGTTCGAGACTCGATGTCATTCGATTCCGGTGTTGTTGACCAACCTTGGGGCCCAACGGCGTCGTACGGTTGAACAGTGGCTCGAATGAACAGTGGCTCGAAAGAACAGTGGCTCGAACGACAATCGGGCAGGCAAGTCGCCTGTCTGCTTCGAGTGGACAGAGAGAGTCTGTTTGAAAGCATCGTGATACCGCTGCAGCAGTTGTGGCGGTCGCGGACGGAACGTCCGTTTTTGAGTGCCTGAAAAAGGATTGAACATGAGCCGAGTGAAAATGACATGCGTAGTAATGACATCCGTCGTACTGACGCTTGCGATGTGCGCAACGAATGCCGAAGCGCGCGGTCGCCGAATGATGCAGCAGCAACAGGTCTATCAGAACTGGTCTCCTCAGGCTGCTCCTGCAACGACGTATTCAGTTCCTGCGACAGCAGGCACCCCTGTGCAGGCCGGCACGATCATTCAGATGAACGGCATGTCATCGACTGGAAGCACCGTTGTGCAGGCGAATTCGATTGTTAATCAGTCGAGCGGAACCGTTCCTCCGACGCCGGGTACCGCAGCCCACGGAAGCGCTCAGTGGAAGGCCGAGCAGAGTGCGCGAATCGGAAGCGTTCAGCACCTGGGTGGCGGTTTTGGCGGCGGCAGCTATGAAGGAAACGGTTTTGGTGCGACGGCTGAGCAGGCGATTCGAGGTTCATGCTTCTGGGGCCAGAGAACACCGATTGAAATCGGTGTTGCACGCGGAGCAAACGGATACTACGCAACCATTTTCTATCGCTGAGCCGCCGGTTTCCTGACGGTCCATTGGCGCGATCAGAATCCTTAAGGCGATGGGAATGGGTCGGTGGTAAACGGGGAAAGGCAACAGGAAGAACTGGAGCCGATCCGGTGTTTCAGCCGTTAATTTTTCCGCTGCCGTTCGCCGGGCACTGGTCGCGAGAACATTTCGGCAACAGATTCCGGACAAATTCAACCCGGGATCTGTTGCCGTTTTCTGGATCAGGCCTCTCCCTTTGACTGACGAAATCGGATAGAGTCGTGTTTGCGTACTGAGCATTGCTTCAGGTGGCGAACCAATGGCGTTCTGGCGAATTCGACGGATCGTGACTTGCGGCCTTATCGGCTGTCTTATCGTCATTTCATCGTTCGCGCTCGCCGATGGCGACGACGTACCCCCCGCCGGTGTGAAAGAACCGTCGTTCGAGGCGGATATTCGACCGCTGCTGAAATCGAAATGCTGGCAGTGTCACGGGGCGAGTGTTCAAAAGGGCGAACTGTCGCTGCATACTCCCGCGATGATTCGCAAGGGAAGCGAATCGGGACCCGTCATCGTCGCCGGAAAATCGGGCGAAAGCCGACTTTATGAGTTGGTCAAACACGGCGAAATGCCGCCCGATCAACAGGGGACCCTGACATCTGCTGAAGTCGAATTGACCCGTCTCTGGATCGACAGTGGTGCTTCGTTCGGAACAGAGGCCGGTGAGCCGCAGCGGACTGTCACTCACCACGACGTGACACCGATACTTCTGCTGCGATGCACGGTGTGTCACGGGAGACACAAGCAGGAAGGTGGACTCGATCTTCGCAGCCGCGAGGCGATGCTTCGTGGCGGTAAAACGGGTCCGGCATTCGTGCCTGGCAACCCCGATGCGAGCTTGATGCTGAAGCGAATTCACGCCGAAGAGATGCCACCACATTCCCGTCTGACGGAAGTCTCCGTCAAACCGATGGAACCGGACGAGACGAAGACTCTGGCTCGCTGGATCGAACTCGGAGCCCCGCTGGCAGTCGACGAACGCGATGTTGCCGGCACCGTCGACGATCCGCTCGTTCGTCCGCAGGATAAAGAGTTCTGGTCGTTTCAGTCACCGAGGGCTGTTTCAATACCGCATGTTTCTGAAAAGTTTTTGTCGCAGTCGCCGGTCGATTCGTTTATCGCCGAAAAACTGGCTGAAAAGGAGCTGTCGTTTGCTCCTGAACAGGATCGGTTGTCGCTGCTAAGGCGAGTTTCATTCGATCTGACCGGATTGCCGCCGACCCCGTCCGAGGCTCAGGATTTCCTGAGTGACCCGGCTCCGGACGCGTTCGAACGTGTCGTCGATCGGTTGCTGGCATCGCCTCGGTACGGCGAACGCTGGGGCAGTCATTGGCTGGATGTGGCCGGGTATTCCGAAACCGAAGGTCGTCGTGAGCAACATTTGCCTCGCCCCTTTGCATGGCGATACCGCGACTATGTCATTCGATCGCTGAATGCAGACAAACCCTTTGACCGCTTTCTGCACGAGCAAATTGCCGGTGACGAACTGGCTGATTACACCGGCGCAGCGACGATCACTCAGGAAATCGAAGATAATCTGGTGGCGACTGCCTTTCTTCGATTGGCACCGGACCCGACCTGGGCCAACTTGACGGGATTTGTTCCTGATCGACTGGAAGTCACTGCCGACTCGATCGACGTATTGGGGTCAGGAGTCATGGGCCTGACGTTCAAGTGCGCCCGCTGTCATACACACAAGTTCGACCCGATCCCGCAACGCGATTACTATCGTCTGGTGGCAATTTTCAAAGGAGCCTACGACGAACACGACTGGCTCAAGCCTCAGATAATGGGCTATGGAGGAGCACTCAGTTCGGGAATTGGCGAGCGTTTTCTGCCGTATGTCACGACAGAAGAACGCAAACAGTGGGAAGATCACCAGGCGTCGATCAGTCGGCAACTGGAGATGCTTTCGTTTCAGCCGAAAACTCCCGAAACGGATGCTCGGGTGAGGGAACTGGAATCGCAGCGTCAGCCCGAACCGCGAATCATGGCACTTTGGGATCGCGGCGAACCGTCTCCGACTTATATGTATCGTCGAGGCAATCACGCGACGGCAGGTTCGTATGTTGAGCCTGGTGTTCCTGCGGTTCTGAATCCGTCGAATGCCCCGGTCGGGATTGCTCCTCCGTGGCCAGGTGCCAAATCGACCGGTCGACGTTTGGCGCTGGCTCGCTGGCTGACGACCGCCGACCATCCGCTGACGGCTCGAGTGATGATCAACCGGATCTGGAAGCATCATTTCGGACAGGGGATCGTCCGCAGCCTGGGAAATTTCGGAAAGACTGGCGACCGACCGACTCACCCGGAATTGCTGGATCATCTGGCTCGCGAATTTGTTCGTCGGGACTGGAGCGCAAAAGCGATGCACCGCCAACTGGTGACATCGACAACCTTTCGACAAGCGTCGTCAGTCAGCGAAAAGGCCGAAATACTCGATCCTGCGAATCGTCTGTTATCGCGCATGCCGCTTCGTCGGCTGGATGCAGAAGAATTGCGTGACGCGATTCTGTTCGTTGCAGACGGATTGATCGAGTCGGGTGGTGGCACTTCGGAACCGGTTCAGGTCCGGGCTGACGGACTGGTTCTGACAGGTCACCGAAGAAGTGTTTACGTTCAGCAATTGCGAAAGCATCCCGCGTCACTACTGGACAGTTTCGATTTCCCGGCGATGAATCCGAATTGCCTGCAACGGTCTGATTCGCTGGTAGCGACTCAGGCGCTGCATTTGTGGAATGATGCCGCGATTCGCCATCTCGCCGGTCAATTCGGCGAGCGCATTCGGCCGCTCGCCAGTGAATCGCAGCAGATCGATCGGCTGTACTGGATCGCACTCGGTCGAGCCCCTCATCCTGACGAACTGGCGACCTGCCTTGAAATGCTGGGGCAACTGACAGAAGGCTGGTTACAGCAGTCGACCGCAACAAACAGTGTCCCTCGGGCCGAAGCGTCGCGTCGCGCGCTCGCGACACTTTGCCACATGATTATGAATTCGGCCGTTTTTTTGTACATCGATTGAGGCACCTCGATGATTTACGAACCCGGTAGCGACAAGATGACGTGTCACTCGCCAGACACGGTGACGCGTCGCGATTTCTTTTCGCACATGCGAACGGGGCTTTGCGGAGCGGCGCTCCTTGAGTTGCTCGGTCAGGATGCGCGGGGCGATCAGTCGCGCGAGGTGCCGAATCTGCTGGCTCGCAAACCCGCCAATCCGCCTCGGGCCAGGTCAGTGATCCACCTGTTCATGAATGGTGGACCAAGCCAGATGGACCTGTTCGATCCCAAGCCGGAACTCGACAAGCATCATGGCGAGGCCTATTTCGACAAAATCGCGGGCGAAGTTGAGAACGTCAAAGATGCGGGCGCACTGATGCGCAGTCCGTTCCGGTTCGCGCAACACGGCGAATGCGGAATGTGGGTCTCGGACGCACTGCCTCAGATCGCAAAACAGGTTGATGACATCGCTCTGATTCGATCACTCTACACGACGAATATTACCCATGAACCGGCCCTTTATCTGATTCAGACAAACCGGATGGTGTCGGGATATCCGACGCTCGGTTCGTGGATCACTTACGGGTTGGGAAGTGAGTCGCAGAATTTGCCGGCGTATGTCGTGCTGGACGATCCGCTGGGTTTGCCAATCAACGGAGTCGAAAACTGGCATGCGGGATTCTTGCCACCGATTTATCAGGGGACCCGATTTCGCTCGACAGGCTCCCCCGTCCTGAATCTGCGACCGGAATCGCACGAACCGCCCGAGTTGGCCGGGATGCAACGGGATTTGCTTCATCGCCTGGATTTGATGCACAAAGACCGACGCCCGCACCAGCCAAACCTCGATGCGCGAATCGCTACCTACGAATTGGCGGCGAGGATGCAGATTTCGGCCCATGAGGCACTCGATCTGTCGACAGAAACCCGACAGACTCAGCAAATGTATGGCATCGACGGCGGAGTGACCGATTCGTACGGTCGGCGCTGCCTGATCGCTCGTCGACTGGTTGAACGGGGCGTCCGTTTCGTGCAACTGTTTATCAACGCGCAGATCTGGGACAACCACACGGGATTGGCAACAGATATGAAGGCTGCATGTGATCGGACCGACACGCCAATCGCCGGATTGCTCCAGGATCTGAAGCAGCGTGGACTCCTCGACGAGACCCTGGTGATTTGGGGAGGTGAATTCGGTCGGCTGCCGATGGCTCAATTGTCGCCCGACAAAGACGAACGAAAATCAGGCCGCGATCACAATAAAAACGCCGCCTGTTGTTGGCTCGCCGGCGGTGGCGTCAAGGCGGGTTTGACATACGGTACGACCGACGACCTTGGTTTTGCGGCCATCGAGAATCGGGTCAGCGTCCCGGACTGGCACGCAACGATCTTGCAGTTGCTGGGCCTGAACCACGACGAACTTTTCGTCGATCAGCACGGATTGCGTGAAAAGCTGACCGGGGTGCATCCGGCAAAGGTAATTCGCGAACTTCTGAATCACGCCTGATCGGGTGACACCGGAAAAATAACGTTCGAACAGAAACGTCAAAAGCCGATTTCGAGATTCAATGACCGAGCTTGTCGAGAGTTTCCATCAGTCCGAGAGCGGCCCAGGCGGTTCCCCAATAATGGTAGATTTCGTCACGCACTTTCAGACGTTCAGGATCCGTCGTTTTGGTGATGTTTCTGGAGGGCGTTAACCAGGAACCATCAGAGTTTTGAGACGCGATCAAAAACGCGCGAGCGTCTCGAACAACGGCTGAATCACTGTTTTCCCGAGTCTTTGCCAGTGCGTAGATCGCCAGGCCAGTCGTAAACGCATCACTGGGGGCGCCTGCCTCCCACCCCCATCCTCCATCGCTATTGCGAGCGTCGAGCATCTGTTGATACCTGAGTGCGACTTCGTTGGCAGAACCAAAAAAACGATCAAATAGCAATTGCGTCGCGACCCATTCGCGATTGTCCGGATCAGAAGGCTGTTGCCGCTGATAGGCGATGGCTTTCGCGATCGGTGCTGAACTCTTTGATCCTGGCAATTCATAGGCAGAGAGAGCGAGCATCGCCCATATCGTTGTCGTCTGATTTGCTGTTGGCAATGACCAGCGACGCATCGTGGCGAGCTGATTCCCCGGCGTCCACGAGCCATCTTCCAACTGAATCTCGTTCATCAGTTCGATCACCCCATCGCGAAATCCGGATTGTGCCAGAACGCTGTCAGTCCCCTGATTGCCGATCAGCAGTTGCCCGAGGACATCCAGGCCGCCGCCTGCCCGATCAACGTTATATGGAGTCCGCTCGGCCGTCTTCAGCACGATTGATTGATACGACTTCATTTCGTCGTCGGTCAGCACAGATGTCAACTGAACGAGAAACTCCGTTTCAGTCTTGAACGGTCGTTCGATCAATGGCGCAAGCTTCAGTTTCACCGCGTCTGGCAGGTTTAACGGGTCCACTTTTCCGAGATCATAGTTCTGTAAACGGAACAGATTACGGTGCGAAAGCGAATCTTTCCGGGTCCACTCATCCCACGCTTCCAGCTTTTTGACATCCACGGGCAATCCGTGAATTTGAGCCGTTCGGTGGGTCCACAGCAGGAACGGTACATGATGACACGACATGCAACCGTGATCGTTCATCCAGGCGACTCCCTCTTTCTCGAGGAAGGGAAGGCTCCGCGTCACGGCTTCCCGAACCATCACATCACTGACTTGAGTTGGCTCATCCGCCCGAACAGCTGCGACCATGAAACTGATGCAACAAAAAGTCAAAGCAGAGATACGATGCACAGCATGACCTCTTCAATTGATGAGGGCGATCCTGAAAAGTTGACCTCAAGTTGACACTGACTCGTGTCAATCTCGAAGTGGCAATTCGGTCCGTTTCGATTTTCCAATGTCGAACGATCGTACCAGACAGGCAACGTGTTTTCGATTCAACAGGGAAGCCAACAGGACAGCCGCTGTCTTCACCGCGTTCCAATCCGTTCAGGATCGGCGCATGAACACTTGTCGCAAGTTGCTATCGTGCCCGTGGATTTCTCCAAGGCAAATCGTCGAAAGAGGAAGATAACCACAGAGCGGCTGTGTTTCTTTTCAAGAGAAAAAGGGGTCGGAATCAGGAAATTGCGAGAGGTAATTGGGAATTCCAATTCTGTCCTGTTTTGAGCATTGCGTTAAGTATGACGAGGA
>JANXOO010001011.1 GCA_025353525.1 Schlesneria sp.
ATGCGAAGTGAGTCGCCCCAGCAAATCGTACAGGTTCGATTGCGTCAATGCCCCCAGCGGACCAGCACCATCGGGATCCGGAGAGGTGATCATTGCCACTCGGTCCAGGGCGTCATAGGCGTATGTTGTCACATTTCCCAGCGGATCCGTGACGCTCGTCGGATGATTGACGCCGTTATAGGCAACCGTCGTAACGGGACTCGTCAACGGCCCCGCTCCATCAGGGTCTGGCAATGTCGTTTGAGTCCGTCGTCCCAGCTTGTCGTAAGCGTAATTGGTAATCCGACTCAACGGATCGGTCGTACTTGTCACCTGCCCCAAATTATCGTATCCCCATTTCACGATCGGTGCCGCCAATGGCCCGGCTCCGTCGGGATCGGGAAGCGTTCGCTGTGTCAGGCGGTTCAGTCCGTCGTAGAGATTCGTCGAAATATTCCCCATCGGATCGGTCGATGTCAGCATGTTATTGCCGGAGTCATACTTATAGCTCAATTGAGGCGATGTCAGCGGACCAGCTCCGTCCGGATCGGGAAGCGTCACTTGAGTCGGTCGACTCAGGTTGTCGTACGAATACCCGGTGACATAACCCAGTGCGTTCGTCGTCGATGTCAACTGGTTCGCGACGTCGTAGCTCCATTGCGTGACGGGGCTTGTCAACGGTCCGGCACCGTCAGGGTCCGGGTCCGTTTGCGAAATCGTTCGCGACCGACTGTCATATCCGAACGAGGTCACGCTGCCGCGTGCGTCGGTCCGGGAGATCGTTCGCCCCAAGGCATCATACGAAGCGCTTGTGACAGGACTTGTTAATGGCCCGGCACCATCCGGATCGGGAGCGGTCACTTGAGTCAGCCGACTCATCGCGTCGTAGGCGTAGCTTGTGACAAACCCCAGTGCATTCACTGTTGATGTCAATTCGCTGGCGGCGTTGTACGTCCATTGATTTGTCGCAGATCCGCCGATCCCTAATGTGGGCAACGTTTGTTGCGTCATCCGGCCGCGACCGTCGTAGCCAAACGTCGTCACGTGAGAGAGTGGATCCGTGACAGACGTTCGACGGCCTAACGCATCGTATCCGATCGTCGTGACGGGACTTGTCAACGGACCTGCCCCGTCAGGATCTGCTTCCGTAACGGTCGTCAGGCGGTTCATGTTGTCGTAAGCATACGACGTCACCGCACTGACCGCATCGGTCATCGAAGTCAACAGTCCTGCAACATTGTAAGTCACCTGGGTCACCGGTGCCGTCAGTGGACCTGCCCCATCAGGGTCGGGTTGATTCGTCTGAGTCAGGCGGTTCATGGTATCGTAGGAATAAGACGTGACGAAGCCTCGAGCGTCGGTCACAGAAGTGACCAGACTTGCCGCGTTGTAATTGATCGTCGTCACGGGACTCGTCAACGGACCAGCTCCGTCGGGATCAGGCAATTTCACCGACTTTTCGCGATCAAGTGAGTCATATGTATACGTCGTGACTCGCAACAGTTCGTCAGTGCTCGTTAAAACCTGATCGGCCGTGTTGTAAGTGAATGTCGTCGTCGATAAGTCTGGATTGGTAAGCGTGGCAATTCGACCGCGTGTGTCATACGCGATTCCCGTAACAGGGCTTGTTAACGGGCCCGCTCCGTCGGGATCGGGTGCCGTGACACTTGTCACCTGGCCACGAGTGTTGTAAGCATAAGTCGTTACATTCCCTGATTTGTCGGTGAAGGTCAGCATGTCGCCGGCAACATCGTACGTCATCGATTCGGTTCGACCCAATTCATCGGTATGGCTTGTCGGAAGGCTAAGTGCGTTATAGACCCAGGTCTGTGTGTCGAATCCAAACGCCTGTGAAGTAACGTTCCCTTTGACATCGAATGTAAATGTCCAGACAGGTGAGGATTTCGGCCCGGCCCAATCGGGATCGGGAAGAATCACCTGTGTCGGCAATCCATTGACGTCTCGGACGGTCACTGTGGAGCTTCCCGCCGGGTCGATCGTCGTCGTTGTCTGGCCGAAGTTGTTGTAAATCATCTTCGTGACGTTGCTTCGCTGATCGGTGTAGGTGGCGTAAGGATTGTTTCCCGAGTTGGGAAGGAACAACGCGGCAGGACTCCCCGATGTCCCTGTCCCTGCGGCCGGAAAACCCCGGCTTTGATACGGATTCAGTACCTGAATTCCACCGTCCGCTTCCGTCACCTGATGAAACAGGCCAGAACCATCATAAGCGAGTGTGGCGGCGTGACTGAGCGGATCAGAAATCGTGACCAGTTTTCGCGTGGTCCCTGAATACCCGAACGTGATCACAGGACTTGCCAGAGGCCCCGCTCCATCGGGGTCAGGCTCGGTAATCGATGTCGTCCGCCCTTGAGCATCATGACCTATCGTGGTCACTCGACTTGCGTGATCGGTTACGGTTGTCAAGACTCCGCCAGCATATGCGAATGTCGTTACGCGCCCCCACGGGTCCGTGATGGTCGAGACATCATTGACGATCCCGTCGCCATTTCCATTCACATAGGTGTAACTGATGGTATTGTTATTCGTATCGACGCGGGACAACACGTTACCGGATGTTGAAAAGTTGGTTTTGGTTCCGGACATGTCCGTCAGTGTGTACGTATTGTCCCCATTCTTGACGAGCGTCGAAAATGCGTACGCGCCAGCGGGGCTCGTGTAAGTTCCTCCCGACCCGGTAAAGAAGGCCGAAGCTCCGTCGCTTCGTGTCCACATCATTCCACCGCTGACAGAAATCAGTCGTTCCATATCCACTTCATTCCACCCGCCCCCTTCCGGATTTGAATTCCAGTTCACAACGAACGAATTCCCGGAATAGATTTGCGTACTTGTCGAGCCATCGGCATAACGCGCTTTTAACGACATTGACCAGGGATATTCTCCGGTCGAAAGACTGGTCGCGTCGGCCTGGCTTGTGAATCGCAATCGAGTCGTCCCGCTGACGCCAGTTGCACTGTAATACGTTACAGGATTGACAACTCCGTTAAACGTCAGAACCGATTCGAACGACGTTGGCGAAGCACCGCTGAAATCAGCTTCCACGGCAATAATCGGTTTGGGGTCGCTGTTTGAAGAATACATCAGGCGTTGACCATCGCCAATCGGTTCGGAGATTTGCGCATCCCCGGTATCGCCGACAACTCCGAACCGTCCGTAGCTGTCTGCGGGCGAATAGATTCTGTCTTCGCTATTCGTCCGGGAACTCCAGACGTTGCTCACCATCAGTGTGACACCGGTCACAAAACTGTATCCGGTTCCGTCAAAGGCACGGTATTGAAAGGAATCAATTCCCGCATAGCCTGGAGTTGGTGCGTAGATGAAACTGCCGGCGGCATTGAGTGTCACGGAACCATGCCCTGGCGATGCATAGAGAGACGCCGTCAGCGTATCATGCTCGAAGTCCGAGTCATTGGCGAGAACGCCCGGCGCGGTGACCGTCAATGAATCGGATCCGACGTTGTAAAAGTCGAAGTTCGCAGAGGGAGGCGTTCCGGAAAGAAGGACACGCGACTCACAGACCATGATTTCTGAAGCCAATCGCTGAACCCCTGAACGCTGTCGAACCTTCCGGGACTGTGACGAATCAGCTCTTCTCGAAAACGTGACAAAGAGTCTTTCTGACAAAGATTTGAGCCAGTCACGATGGAGCATCATCTGTACCTCATTTCGATCACTGAAACGAATTTGTCCGTCGAAGACACGTTTTTCAAAAAGAGTCTTACTCGATGCCTGATCACATTCCTGAGGAAGAACAGGCCCCATGTATCAGCAGGAAAAGCCATGATTCAGCTCATGGACGACAGGAACCTGCAATGTGTACACGCAGTCCAGAAACGTCCGGGATGGATTGCGTCGTGTGAATTGACTCAAATTGAATCGATTCATAAGGCAACAAGATCCAAAACATGCAGATCATGCACTGGGGCAAACAGGCACCGGTGCGAGGCAGCTATGATTCCGTTGAAAACTGCGTTGTCAACGCAGTCCCTCCAAATCCCTGGAGGTTGAGGTCGATCGTTTACCGCGAGAATTTGCAAGAGGGGGTTAGTCGCACTTTTTTAAGAGCAAGAGAATGCAACCTGCCAATGAGGATAACCGTACAATTCCAAAAAGCAAGAACAGATTAACATTTTCTAAAATGTAAAAGTTTAGTTCACCCCCCGATCATCCTGCATTTGTGCAAGATCCGTGACCGGGCTTGGCGAGTGGAATCGTCATAACGTACGGCATGTTTGAGTGCAATGGGCCTTGGTGAGGTCCATACGGCTCCGAGTGACCCGAGACCATCGCGCCGATGATGAAGTGTGCGCAGCGGCGAACCGACTCGATGTGAGTCACCGGGTCGGCGGTTTGTCGTAGGG
>JANXOO010000409.1 GCA_025353525.1 Schlesneria sp.
CGTCAACGATTTGTCCAGCGTCTGGAACGTTTTTGGACCCGAAACAAGGGCTTAATTTTCTTTGCCCCCCAAAAAATGTGTGGTACGAAGAGACACGGGGTCGGTGGAGATCGTCAAACGTGCTTGCAATGCCCTGCTGTGACTTTGGAAGTTTGAACCCTGCAGTCCGATTGTGTCAACGAAATCCCGATAAAATTGTAATTCGTCCTGATTCGACCGACAGTAACAAAGATACCGGCGAAAAAACGGGGACCCCGGCGCGCCGGGGTGCCTACTGGAGCCAGTCCCCGTTATTTCGCCCACACCCGCCGTCCATTAATCCGTCCTTGCTCATTTCAGGAAACTGCTCCATGAACCCGAATCAATTCGCGAACACACGCTGGATCATCGCAGTTCTGATGTGTGTTTCGATCTTGACATCGATCGCGAGGGCCGACGACAAGGGGATCGGCGACTTTCCCAAACTGTCGGCGAAGACCGATTGGCCGTGGTGGCGAGGCCCGCTTCGAAACGGGTATGCCGACAATGCGCCAGTTCCGGTCACACTGAGCGATACAGACAACATCGTCTGGAAGGTTCCGGTTCCAGGTCGGGGTCATTCGTCGCCGACAGTCGTCGGAAATCGTGTATTTCTCACGACGGCCGATCAAAAGAATATGATTCAGACTGTGGTTGCGTTCGACCGGATGAATGGAAAGCAATTGTGGAAAAAAGAAGTCAATCGAGGTGCCTTTCCGGCGAAAAATCATCCCAAAAATACAGAAGCGTCAGCAACAATTGCCTGCGATGGCGAACGCCTGTTCGCAGCGTTTTACCATCACGACAAGGTTGTTGCGGTCTCGCTGGATTTTGAAGGAAACATCGTCTGGGAGCAGGACGTCTGCAAGTTTCGCCCCCGCACTTATGAATACGGATATGCTCCGTCACCGGTTGTCTATCGGAATACAGTCATCATCTCAGCCGAATATGACGGCGACAGTTTTATTACGGCACTCAATCGCCAGACAGGTGAGCGCGTCTGGCAATCGCCCCGGCCGACGATGATTACGTTTTCAACTCCGGTGATCGCGTATGCTGCAGGGAAAGACCAGATGCTGATCAGCGGGGCGCAAAAGGTCTCGTCTTACGACCCGGCCACTGGAAAACCGTTATGGTCGACCGATGGAACGACGTTAGCGACGTGTGGAACAATGGTGTGGGATGGCGAGATCGTATTTGC
>JANXOO010001049.1 GCA_025353525.1 Schlesneria sp.
CGATCACTTTCACCGTGAATGCAAAGACGCCCTTCACAATCGGTTTCCCGGTGATCGCGCCTGTACTTGTGTTTAATGTCAATCCTGCCGGAAGTTTGCCCGTCAGAATACTGAACGAAAGCGGAGTCTGGCCACTGCTGGTAGCGATCTTCTGGCTGTAGCCTGCCTGGTTCACTGTCCAGTTTGACAGAGTCGTGGTCGTGATCGCGACGCTGGGGACAGCATCCAGTTTTCCAAACAATCCGTGCAATTCGCCACCTGACCCGGCGGTGAAGAACAGGTCATTGGTGTTCCCCGATTGGCCTCCTCCCCCGAATTCCAGGCCCCAAAGCCCCTGGATTGCGATGGGACTCCCGACCGAATTGGTGATCAGGCCCTGAAACGTGCCGGTGCTCGCGTTGTACGCACCGATCTTGCCGTCCCCGAAGTTCCCTACCAGCAGATCGCCGCTAAAGGCTCCGAAATTTGAAGGAGCGACCGCAAGTCCCCATGGAGAATCCAGTGTTCCATGTGCCCCGATTTCGCGGACCAGATTGCCGGTCGTCGTGAACTCGGACACGAATCCGTTGCCGGCTCCTGCAACGTCACCCGTTTTAGCTGCATCCTGTTTCGCGTAGGTTACAAACAGATATCCGCCAATGTTCTGGATCCCGAATGGGGCATATCCTGCCGGTACACCCGGGTCGGTAAAGTTGCCAGCGGGAGTTACCAGCGTGAATGACTTGTCAAAGACTTCGATTTTTCCCGAATGGAAATTGGCGGCATACAGAAAATTGGCAGTGCCGACGCTTCCCGTGGCCAATCCCTTATAGACAGCTCCTGCCGAAGACCGATCAACCTTCAACTCGGCATTGGCGGTGTTGGCCCACCCCGAGATCGTGCCGTCTTCTGTCGCAAAGATGAAAATGCCGGGACCACCCGTGACGGCAAAGTCACTCGTCGCGTTATAAACGATTCCGGTCGGCGTTGATGGTCCGGAGTGCCCGACTCGATTGGGAACTGTGAATACTGCGGGAATCACGCTTCCGGAACCGCTATAGAGGGTCGACACACCCGTTCCGTTGTCGGACAACCAGAAGGCACCACCCGGCGCATGGGCAATCCCCCACGGATTGACGAGGTTAGTGTCAGTATCAAGTGCCGATATAAATCCGTCCGAGACCAGATTGGTTTGAGCGTACGAGGCTGAAAGCATCGCACGCGATTCGAGCGATTCTGCAGCAAGGGAAACGTGACCGCGTTTCCGCCTGGCAGCCGCGCTCCGGTTCTTCCTCAAAGACGAACGAAACGCCAGGAGTTTATGACAACATGCGTTGATCCACTGGCTCGTGAACATCAGTGATTCTTTCGGAAGAATTCAAAAAATGAAGCTGATTGCAATTGGAAGGAGCCTTTAACATACGATGCAGGCAAGGGAGCGTGCAAGTTCCATTACTGTATTCAACCGGTTTTCAATTGCTCCGGCAGAACGAACCGAATAGGCTCTGCGGAGCATCGTTCCTCGAAATACGGAAACTCGACATGGTTCCTTGTCCATTTGTTCGTTTGCATCAGGATGACAATATCGCTGTTGCTGCTCGTCACGTTCCGTTAGGAACGTCGTTTCAGTTCGAAGGCACGGAGGAATTGTTCGCTCGCGAAACGATCGATATGGGGCACAAGGTCTCGCTTCGATCACTCGAAACCGGGCAGCCGATCAAAAAATTCGGACAGACGATTGGCTATGCGTCGCAGCCAATCCCGCAGGGAACATGGGTTCACGTCCACAACGTGACGGCAGGTGAACTGAGTCTCGACTACGCTTTTTGTTCCGAGATTCCTCCTGAACCGACACCGATCACCGGTCGGACGTTCCAGGGCTATCGACGACAGAATGGCAAATTTGGAACCCGGAACTACATTGGCATCGTCTCGACCGTGAATTGCTCGGCAACGACTTCGAAGTATGCGGCCGACAAATTCAATAACGACATTCTCGCCGAATTTCCCAACGTCGACGGGGTCGTCCCTTTGATTCACAAAGGAGGATGCGCAATCCAGTATGGCGGCGAAGATCACCAGCAGTTGACCCGAACCCTGGCCAACGTCGCGCGGCATCCGAATATCGGGGCCTACATCGTTATTGGACTGGGGTGCGAAACCGCACAGGCATCGTTCCTGATGGAAAATGGCGGGTTGTTGCAACTGGGCAATTCACCGTCACCGAATCAGCCGCTGGTCATGAACATTCAGGATCAGGGTGGCGTTGCAAAAACGGTGAAACGGGCCGTCGCTCAGATCAAGGAAATGCTTCCCGAGATCAATCGGACTCAACGCGAATCGATTCCGCTTTCCGAATTGATGCTGGGACTCGAATGTGGTGGTAGCGATGGAAACAGTGGCACGACGGCCAACCCTGCATTGGGATATTGCAGTGATATGCTGGTCGCTTGCGGTGGAACATCGGTTCTGACCGAAACGCCCGAGATTTATGGCGGCGAGCATCTTTTGACGCGACGTTCTGTCACACGGGAAGTCGGCGAAGCCCTGCTGGAACGAATTCGCTGGTGGGTCGAATACACCGCAAAATTCGGACAGCGAATCGACATCAACCCGTCGGTTGGCAACAAAAAGGGTGGCCTGACGACAATTTATGAAAAGTCGCTGGGAGCCATCGCGAAGGGAGGTACATCCGCACTTCGCGCCGTCTATCGCTATGGCGAGGCGATTAGCCAAAAGGGCTTCGTGATCATGGACACCCCCGGCTACGACCCGGCGTCGGTCACAGGTCTGGTCGCGGGGGGCTCGCACGTCGTCTGCT
>JANXOO010001051.1 GCA_025353525.1 Schlesneria sp.
CCATGGCAATGGAGCCAACATCGACAATCTCGAAACCCACGAGATGCGCCGGATTCTGCCCGGATGCTGCTTTTCCATCGAGCCGGGCATCTATCTGCCCGAATTCGGAGTTCGCAGCGAAGTGGATGTCTTTGTCGACCGGCAACGACATGTCCATGTCACTGCTGGTGAACTTCAGACGTCGGTGATTGCCATTCTTCGCGACTTTTAGTCGACCGGCAGAAACAAAGATAACCGAGGAAAACGGGGTTTGGCTCCAGGTGCCTGTCCCCCGTTTTTTCGCAATCGGTATTCGCTTTTCTGCCGGTCGCTTTAGCGAGGCGTTGGCACGGGCGCGTTTAACATTCGCCCGAAGATCATCCGGCCAGCACTGTTCTGAAGCATACTGGTCACGACGACATCGATTTCCTTTCCGAGCAGGTTCGAGGCATTTTCGCAAACGACCATCGTACCGTCGTCGAGGTAACCCACTCCCTGGCCAAACGATTCCCCTTCGCGCATGACCTTGATGTGCAATTGTTCGCCTGGCAAGTACCGCGGCTTCAAGGCATTGGCGACATCGTTCAGATTGATGACATCAACCCCCTGAACACTGGCGACTTTGTTCAGATTGAAATCGTTCGTCACCACGCGACCACTCATCCGCTTGGCCAGCGATACGATCCGCTGATCGACCGAATGGTCGAGATCGTCCTTTTCATGAACGTCGAGCATGCGGACTTCGACCTTGGGTTTTTGCTGAAGTTTCGTCAGCACGTCCAGGCCGCGTCGGCCGCGAGTGCGACGGTTCTTGTCCTGGCTGTCGGCGATATTCTGAAGTTCTTCGAGCACGAAGCTGGGCACAATTAATTCGGTATCAAAAATACTTGTGTCCATGACATCCGCAATCCGCCCGTCGATGAGCGCACTGGTATCGATAATCAGCGGTCGCCCCCCTTTGATTTCCTTGGCGAATTCGACGTAGGGGATCACAAACCGGAAATCGTCTTTCGTTTGCAGCAAAAACGAAATGCAGATGTAGGGCAACATGATCCCGGCAAGTCCGCCGATCACTCGCGCAAGAGGACTTTCCTGACGGATTTGATGAATCAATCCGTCCGAACCTTGCACATCTTCGTATTGGACACCGATACCGGCCGAGTTTATGAATGCCTGGGCCGCGTATTGCAATTGAAACGCGAGCAACCAACCGACCAGCAGTCCGAAGTAGATGGCCGAAATCATATCCAGGCGTTTGCGTGGAAGCAGAATGTCGATAATTGTGACAATCTGCGTAATTCCCATCATCAGAATGAAGGAAACGACTGAGTATTTGCCACCAATGATCGGGGCGAGTGCGACGGAGGCTCCAGCACAAACGAAAATGTACGTCACACGAAGAAAAATCAGCATTTCAAACCCCGTCTTGAGGTGTATAATTTTGCAAACACCGCTACCACAGTATCGGTGTCAGGCGATTATAGGGACCAATTCCTGGCTGTACCAGTTGCTATGCCAATTCAATCAGGAATTGGACGAAAAGCCGGTTTGGCCCGATGTTTTTCGATTGCAGGCCGTCCTGCGATGAGCGACAACTGGTCCAATTCGTCGACGAATGCGACGTCTATTGCGGAAATGATTGCGAAACAGACAATTGAGTCAAGTTCACGGTCCCGGTTTTTCGAGTGCACGGCATCTCGAAACTGGCGATGAAACGGCCCGGGGATCAGTGCCTATATGACCAGTGCGATTCCAGTCGCAGCACCTCACAATACAACACAGGACCCTCGTACTTTCCACCATGAGGCGACCGGCCTTTCGTCGTTCGGGGTGCTCGCCGAGCAGTTAAACCTCGCGTTAAGTCAGCTTGATCTCCGTTCGTCGGCGCTTCAATTGCCGCCGCTTGGCAACCATGACTGGTTCAATCTGCTTGTTCGCAAGTTGCTGCCCCAGCTTTCGGACGATGCCTATCTGATTGTTGCTGTCGTTGGCGGAACGAATATCGGCAAAAGCGTCGTCTTCAACCACATCGCAGGGTTTCGAGCGAGTGCCAGTTGCCCGCTCGCATCGGGAACAAAGCACCCCGTCTGCCTTGTCCCCGACGGCTTCGGCGCACGTCATGATTTGCAGGCGCTCTTTCCGTCGTTCGAACTGCGACCCTGGGTCGACAGTGACGAAGCCCTGGCGGGCTACTCCGAACATTGCCTTTTTTGGAGGACCAGCAGTGAAGTTCCCGCGAACCTCGTAATTCTCGACACTCCTGATGTCGATAGCGACGCCCCCGTCAACTGGCAGCGGGCCGATGCTGTTCGACAGGCAGCAGACGTGCTCGTTGCCGTGCTGACCCAACAAAAATACAACGATGCCGCCGTGAAGCAGTTCTTTCGAAAGGCGGCGGCTGAAGACAAGGCCGCGCTGATCGTTTTCAATCAGGTCGAATTGCCCGACGACGAACCCTATTGGCCGCTCTGGCTGAATACATTCAGCGGCGAAACCGGCTTGCAACCTGAATTTGTGTATCTCGCACCCAACGATCGTAAAGCCGCTGAAGCGATCCGATTGAAGTTCGAAGAACGAACCTGGCCGATCAACGGTCATCAAGCTGATGGTCATCAAGCCGATGGTCATCAAGCCAATATCGAAAATCGCATCGCCGGTGAAATCAATTCCGC
>JANXOO010001078.1 GCA_025353525.1 Schlesneria sp.
CAACAACATCGGTATCCAAAAGCTGCGAGTCGACAAATAGACCAGGTGAATCGCGATTCCGAGCGGTATCACAGCCAGTGCGTGAACAGGGTGCAAGTGGATGCACCCGAACAGGATTGATGTGAAGATCACTCCTCCCCACACACCAAGGTTGGCGACCGAGACTCGTCCGATCGCACCTCGAAAAATCAGCTCCTCGCCGATCGCTGGCAGTACGGCGACCACGAGAATCATCTGGTAAAGTGGCGTTACCTGAGCCATTTCTTTGACCGCCGTCATCGAATTCAGATTGTCGATGATTTTGAGTGCTGGTTGCCATTCGAGAATCAGATGCCAGCAGTACTGGACCGGAATGCTCCAAAGCGAAACGCAAAACGTCAGTGGCAGCGTTCCACCGATCACCAGAAGGACGTGGCGGAAATCGGGTCGGCTGAAGTTCAATTCGTTGAAGGTACGGCCCCAATACCTCACGGACACGGCCAGCATCGACGCCAGGACAAACAAAATCATTTCGCCCGCAGTCAGTATCAGCATTGATCGAGGGTCCTGAAAATCAGGCCTCTGTACGTGTAAAAACACAAACTGCACAATCGCCATGACGATTGCCACCGAGATTCCGCCGGCGATATGGACCGACAAAGTGCCGAAACACCAGGCGAATGCTTCAAGGATGGCGCAATACCAGCATCGCGGTGCATCGGCAGGACCGGTCGAGATTGCTGCCATCGGTGGCACCACTGCGACGACCGGTTCGTTCCCGGCAAAGCCAACAATTTCAGTTGCTTCGTCCATTATCGTTCAGTCCTTTTGAGCGGCCAAAGCGATCGCCCCCATGATTCCGGCATCGCTACCCAGATCTGATGGTTCGATTCGAACACTTTCGGCGGGGAACATCCGCACCCGCTGTCGGACCTGTGTTCGAATTCGATCGAACAGCAGGTCTCCCATGTTCGCAACTCCGCCTCCCAATACAACCAGATCGGGATGAATCGCCACCATCACGTTGGCTACTCCGATCGCCAGAAAGTCGGCTGCCTGCATGATCGCATCCATGACGGGAACATCCTGGCGCGCTGCCTCGGCCATTAATTCTGACGTCACAAGGTTAGCATCTCCACCAACGAGTGTATGCAAGCCGGGGGCGAGACCCATCAGCATCAGCCGGATGCCGGCGGCAGCCAATGCCGTCCCACTGGCCAAAGTTTCAAGGCAACCATGGTTTCCGCATCCGCATGGTGGTCCATCAGGAGCGATCGTCTGGTGGCCCAATTCACCGGCCGCACCAACCGGGCCAAGGCGCAATTTGCCATCAATGACAATCCCGCCACCGATTCCGGTTCCGATTGCAATGAAAACCATGCTGTCGACAGTTTTTCCTCGCCCGAAGACCAATTCACCCAAAGTTGCCATCCGGACATCATTCAATAACCGAACCGGGCAATTCACATGTTTTGCAAGAATCCCGGCGGCAGGAATGTCATACCAATGGGTCGTCAGGTTCGGAAGAAAGCGGGTAATTCCGAGCGGAACATCAACCAACCCCGGTACTCCCATTCCGAGGCCGATCGGTTTGCAACCGGCGTCATGAGTCAGCTCATTGATTGCCTGACCGATTCGGGACAAAACGGCTTCCGGTCCTGCGTGAGATTCGGTGGGGATCGATTTGCGGAACAGGATCTTTCCTTGTTCGTCACCCAATACGCATTTGATCGAGGTTCCACCCAGATCGACACCGGCAAACAAGTCTGACATCCCGGGAAACCCTTCGCTGGCACTCACTGTTCCAAATGATCACATACGTTTCCAGAGGCCACGATAAATGGTACACCCCATCTTTCTGCCGCGTCGATGAAAATTCGTCAGATAGTCCTCGTCATCGATTCCGGCGGGTTCAGGAGCCGGTTCGAGCGGGGTGAAGTCGGGATGGTGGTTCATCAGCGACGAAATGACCTCGAAGTAGTCACCCACATCCGTCCACGAATGGACAAATCCCTCGTGCCTGACGATCCGGGATAGCAGATTCGCAAATTCATCGGTAAAGAGCCGCCGTTTCGTGTGCTTTCTTTTCCACCACGGATCAGGGAAATAGACGTGAGCGGCCGCGACGGAGTGAGATGCAACGTGGTTTTTCAGGAACTGGTGAGCGTCGCCACCGATAACGCGGCCGTTGGCGAGATCCCGTTTGGCCAACCGCCTGGCCCCGCGACGCCCTTCGGTGTAGTCGAGTTCGATTCCCAGCCAATTGGTTTCAGGCTGATGCACCGACGAGTCAAAGAGAAACTTCCCCCGTCCGCAGCCGATATCAAGCTCCACCGGGTTCTCGTTGCCGAAAATATTCGACCAATCGACAATCCCTTCGATCTCATCGAGAGCCGTGAAAAAAGGATGCAGATCGACTGCTGGCTGAGGCATCAAACGGTCCAACTGAAAAACACTGTCTGCAAAAAATGTCGCCGCGATGAGGGAACTATCGTATGACACCGCAGCACCCTGATCGATATCCGGCCCGTGAAATACCGCGTGACGACTATTCACCGCCTGCGTCAGGTCGATCACGGTGGATGGGAACTCCGATCATGCAACCGCTGAAGACCATTTTGTCTTTGACGAATCCCTGAAACGCGAATTCGGCGCGGCGACCAGCCCTGATTTTTGTCAATTTGACCATAATCACAAGCCGGTCGCCGACGAAGACCGGCGAACGAAACCGGACCTCGTCCATCCCCCCGAAACCGAGAAAATCACCCGCCAGAAGTTCATACTTTCTGGCATAGAAACCTGCCAATTGAGCCGCACATTCACACAGGACGACACCGGGCATCAACGGAAAATCAGGCATATGCCCGCGAACCCAGAATTCGTTGGCAGTAATATCCTTGTACCCGATCAGGCCGTTCCCTTCGCGATCGACATGCAGAATCGCGGTCAGTTGCTCCATTTCGTACCGCTGCGGATTGACCTTGCGAATCTCGTCGATGGTAAACAGCGGTCGATCAAAGTCGATCGTTGATAGTTCATAAATCGTCTGCGGAGGCATTGCCAATCCTTTAATATCATTCGCGCGGGATGAACATTCACACTGGCGGAAATCTGAATCGTGCCAGAGCGGCAGGCGACGAAGTCATTCCAGCGCGACCCGCAGACACCGGCGTTCGATGAAGGCCGCATTTCCGGCGGCATCCAGTAATAATCGGGCTCATCGCGCAAGAATGAAGGAAGATCCTCGAAAGATCAAGAGCGCCGGACGACTGGCGTTCTGAAACGGTTAAAGATATCTTGCTTCGCGTGAGCCTGTCGTCCGTTTGGGAAATGGAAGAAAGATCGTTCAGACAATGTTGACACAAAAGCCGCAAGCCATCTCCGGAGTCAGCCCCGATCACGAAACGATGATCGAAGAATTGTATCCCTCGATCGCAGAGACCGGGATCGGTGACATGATGCACCGGTTGCTCGATTCGTTCCCCAAACGCGTCTGGGGATTGAAAGTGTCGAACGTCCTGTTCGGCCTTCCGCTTGCGCCAATCGGTGCCGCAGTCTACTTGTGGATGAAAGTATTCGGGTCAAAGTACGTGTTGACGAACCGAAACATCAAGCGGGTCGCCTCGATGGGATATCGTTCGTTCGAATCGATTCCGATATCGCAAGTCATTACTGCAACAGTAGATCCGGATTCGCGTCGCACATTCTACCACACCGGAGATGTCCGAATCGTCGGTGCCGGAGGGCAGTCACTGCTGCTGTTGAGAGGGGTTCCCCGGCCCGACCGGTTTTGCCAGGTGATCCAGGAAGCCTGTGACGCAAAACGTCAAGTTGCAGCGTCTTTGGCGCAAATCAATGCCCGCCATTGATTTGACACAATCTGGAAGACTTTGCCGATTGAATCGATTTTTCCAAAAGTTCTGATTGTCGGATGTCGATAAATTGTGCAAGGGAAGACTGCGCGTCAGCCTGCCGGAGTCGAATTTCTCGACGAATTGGCGACTCGCAGAACTTCGCGACTTGACATTAAGTCTTTTTTGGGAATACAGTTGAGTCTTATCAGCAAGTTCGAATACTGTCCGATTTCAGCATGTCGGCATTCTTCGGGAGACTCAGGTCGTGACCAAAAAAGAAATCGTCAAGGAAATATCAGAAGCGCTCGGGATGACTCAGCTTAAGACGAAAGAGATCGTTCAGAAAACTTTCGACGCCATTGTGGCGACGCTGGTCGAAAACGGTCGGATTGAACTGAGGAATTTCGGGGTTTTTGAAGTCAAGAAACGAGCTGCCCGAAAGGCACGGAATCCACGAACAGGGGATAAGGTATTTGTTCCCGAGAAGTTTGTGGTGACGTTCAAGCCGGGCAAGGAGATGGAAGAGAAGGTCCGTCAATTGGAAATGGAAGCGGCCGCAAAAGCCGCCAACCAAAAACCAGGTTCTCTTCCAATGAACGGATCGAACGAGCACACATCGAAAGAACTGGACCTTAAGTCCGGTTCTCAGGATCGACCCAGCCACCAGGGACCATGAAGGTCAATCGTGGCGGGAATTGACGAATACTGTATCGCGAGAATATCAAGCGAACGAGGCCGCCTTTGGGCGGTGGGCACGGAGGCCATTATGCGAAATCGGCTGTATATTGCATTAATTCTGCTTGCGGGCAGCCTGATACAAATCGGCTGCATCGTTCCGATCTACTCCTCATCGCCAGACGTTCGTGCCCGCCAACTGATTTTCGTATCGGAAGGCTATCGCCACATTCCGGAAATCTGGGACCGGATCTGGGGTCTCGATATGCCCGATGTGGCCACTCCGTACAGGACACACGGCGGTGTGATCTAGGCCGGGTCAGTCAGGTATCCCCTGGCAAGGTCGCAGGAACGCATGTCATTTCTCCGCCGTATTCGGAGGACTTGTTCGTG
>JANXOO010001085.1 GCA_025353525.1 Schlesneria sp.
CCCCCCGTCACCTTGCCGGTTCCGCGCAATGCATCGTTTAGTCTGTGTCATCGGTGCGAACACAACGATCGCCGTTGCGTTGATTTGGATTGCGACGCTGTTTCCCTCGACCGGCGCGGCGGGCGATGCCGGCGTACCTCCTGAACGACGGCCTTATGACATACGACTGTTGGTCGCGTTCGATGCGACCGGATTTGATGACGACTTGAAGCGAGTCACAATTCGCAATTTCGAATTGGCGGCACAGCGTTGCGTGGGCGAATTGTGGTCACTGACACTCGAAGAAATCTCGTGGTTAAGTCCCGTCAACGAATCGGGGCTCGGGCGACTTGACGGATCGACGCTCAATCGGCATTTCGGCGACGTGTCGACGGACATCCGGCTTGTGGCGACCGTTGAATCGCGATCAGTCGGATATCGTGTCAGCGTCCGATCATGGCAGCCGGAAGTCCGTACAGAGACCGCCACAAGCAGTATCGATATCACAGACCATCGGGAAATTGCTTTGTCGCTGTTGCGCCTTTGCCGCGACCAGATTCGACCGATGGGACTGGTCGAGCACGTTGACGAGCGCACTGTCCGGATTCGATTGCGTGCGGGCGAGTTATCTTCTCCTGATCCCTCATTCAGCCAACTGGCTGCGGGAGATTTGATGGTGCCGATGCTCGCTTATCGCAACAAGAATCAGGTCATCGAAAAGTTGCAATCGATCCCGTGGACATATCTCACGATTGATGGTGTGGATGGTTCAAGCGTCATTGCGACGGTCCAGAGCGGCCTGCGGTTGGCGCTGGGCGGCAAGAAGCGAGGCCGGATCGACACGCTGGTCGTGAGTCTGCGGCCACAATTGGCGGCAACTCAGCTGGAACTCTATTCTCAAACAAAGCCGCCACTTCCGCTTGTCGCCCATCGCCTGGAAATACGCAGCGAACAGATGATCCCTCGCGTCACCGACGAACACCCCGACGCCAACCCCGCATCGACACTGTTAGCCGAGTTGTTGACGGATCGTCGGGGACTTGTGGAAGTCGCAGTTCAGCCCAATCATCGGTTGGTATGGCTGTTCGCTTATAGTGGCCAGCACATGCTTGCACGAATCCCGTTTGTGCCCGGAGGTTTCAGCGAAACACGTCTAGAAGTCCCGGACGATGCCGTACGATTGTCGACTGAAGCCGATTTGCAGATGCTTCAGACCGAAGTAATCGATGCTGTGGCACTCCGTAATACGGCGGTTGCGACGATCCGTGCCGCGGCGAAAAAAGATGACTGGACGACCGTCAACCAGAAACTGAAATTGCTGAAAAAACAACAGAAGTCGGCCGAACTTTCCGAGCGACTGGTGGCAATTCGCGTTGCGGGTGTCGCGGTCGCAAAATCGCGCAAAGACCGCGCTGCGGAAACACGAATCAACCGCATGTGCGACGAAACAGCCACGCTGGTTGCTGCGCATCTTGGCGATGAAAAGCTGCGTTTGTTGCACGAAGAAATGGACGCATTGCAGGCCGCTGACGCCGCCTCGCAGGACTCAAAATAAAAAAGACAACGCGTCTTGACTTTTCGCGAAAACGTGTACAATGCACGCTGTCAGGTCAACCGACTTCTATCATTTCTTTCGATCGCGTTTTCCGTCGAATCATATCTGCCAGTCCATTCTCTGACGTTACCTCTGTCGAACCGTGATGCAGGCTTGCCTGTTACCCGGAGGGCAGTTTGTCAACTTTCTGTCAGAATCGGAGTACGTTCATGAGCACATCCCGGATGTCGGTACGTCGCGGATTTACCTGGGTTGAAGTGACGGTTGTGATCGCAATTATTGCGGTATTGATTGCCCTGCTGCTGCCTGCTTTAACCCAGGCGCGCGAAGCAGCACGAAGGACTCAGTGCAAAAACAACCTGAAACAAATCGGACTTGCGTTCCACAATTACCACGACACGTTTAACACATTTCCACCCGGCTACGTCCTCAATGTCGACGGTGTCTACATGGGGTGGGGTTGGGGGATCTGTTTGATGCCCTACTTTGACTGCTCCCCGTACTACAGCCAGATCCGGTTCGATCCGGGTCTGCAGAACGAATACAACAATCCGCATCTGAACCCCCGGATTGACGCACACCGATGTCCGTCGGACGAGGGATCGCAATTCGTCGAACATGCGTATGTTGTTA
>JANXOO010001094.1 GCA_025353525.1 Schlesneria sp.
TGGCCTGGCCATGAACTACCAGCGTCCCGGAAAATACGAATGGAAGGTCCTCGCCACCGGGACGGACCATTTCTTTCCTCACATCTCCGGTGACCTTTCTGACCGGCACCGATTCCCCGGTTAAAAGCGATTCATCCGTAGATAAGTTACTGCATGAGAGAACAACAGCATCCGCCGGAACCCGGTCGCCCTCTGCCAACACTAGCAAGTCGTCACAGACCACATCCCTGCCCGCGATCCGCTTGCGCTGCCCGTTCCGAATCACCAGTGCGCGAGGACTGGAAAGGTCGCGTAGGGCTTCCAGCGCCCGTTCTGTTTTTCGTTCCTGATAAAGGGTGATTCCCAAAACCACAAAGACAAAGGAAAGCAGCATTACGGCCTCTTGCAAGTCTCCCAGCAGCAGGTAAATCGTGCCGCAGGCGAGCAAGAGGAGAAACATCGGCTCCCGAACCACTTCCCAGGCAATCGCCAAGGTGCTCCGGCTCTTGGATGAGGGAAGCTCGTTGTAACCGTCAGAAGTCAGCCGACGAGAGGCCTCAGTCTCCGAGAGCCCGTTCAAGTCTTCAGCATGTTGTCCATACATCGTCGAGCACCCGCCCCTGTCAAGAATCACCCGGCAATTGTCATGTTGCTAATACTGTAGCGATACACGGAACCCAAGCCATCCACAAGGTCTGGTAAATGTAACCGTCAGTGATTATTCGGGTTACGGCAGAGAAACCGTCTGCCAAATTCGGCATCCCAGCCCCGGACACCGACCAGAAAAAGTTCAATAGCCGTCCTGTCAGCCCGACTACGTTGCAGTGGCATTGCATTCATGTTGTGATGACGTTGGCCGGCGCGGGGGGAGAAATACGCCTCGAAGTTTCCTGACTCGCTATAAAGCACGCGAGCGCGTTGCTCAGAACGCGCAAGCCCCGTTCACGGGTTTGTGTTCCTTTATTCCAAGCCTTGCGTGAGATCATTCAAATCCTGCGGGATGATGTCGTGGCGAGTCAGCATCGCTCGTTGATCTGCCTCCAATACTGGAGCGATGCCGACGAACTGTCGAGACCAGCCTTGGTATTTCGGCATTGTTTGAAGGAATCGTGCGACATGCTGCTTGAAGTTGTTCACGTCTGACAGGAGCTTGCCCGGTGAACGTTTGCAGGAACCAAATCGAATTGTTTCAGTCGTCTCATTGACAGCTACCAGGTCAATTTCGGTGCCCGCCTTATCCCAGAAACCTTGAACTCGATGGGTAATGGGAAAATCGCCTGCCCCTTTGCGACTTCGTTCCTCATAAAGCTGACCTGCCAGCTTCTCCAGGGAACCACCTTCGACATCTGCCAGGCGTTGGTCGGTTTCATCGACGAGTTCCTGGAGTGGCCGAAACGCGATCGCGGAAACCGGATTGGCCAACGCCGCTAGCCATGAACGGAGGAAATTGTCGGTGACATAGTATCGACTGCGTTTTGCTTCCGGTTTTGCGAACACAGGCAACTTGCGTTCGATCAGCCCAAATCGCTCAATTAGAACCTTCAGGTAGCCGCCCACCTGAGTATCAGAATTTCCGCTGGCGTCCCGAATGGCATGCACAAGCTCTTTGTGCATGCGCCCTGGATTTCGAGCCACAAACTTCAATACCACGTCATATCGGCCCCGCAGTTCGCGCAGGAACCAATTCTCGGCTTCTGACCGCAGAGGTGAGGAACTCTCGAAGAAGATG
Organism: Schlesneria sp.; assembly: GCA_025353525.1. Taxonomy (GTDB): domain Bacteria; phylum Planctomycetota; class Planctomycetia; order Planctomycetales; family Planctomycetaceae; genus Schlesneria. The sequence continues at coordinate 1,709 of JANXOO010001094.1, forward strand.
CGACGGAGTAACGTCTTGCGGTCAGCGGCAAGTACATCCTGTTCGTAACAGTCCCGATAGAACTTCGGCACTCCTTCGAAGAGGTTCCAAAGAAACAATAGTCGCTGCGGGCTCGGCTCTGCATGATCTTTGAGGATCGACAGAATCGAGCCGATGTCGAGATGCGTCAGATTGATTGTGTCCGTGACCCGGTTGTACAGAGGTGCCGTTCGATCTTCGAGCAGGGCCACCATCTCTGTGTGGATCGATCCGAGGACGATCAGCCCACCCCGCACCTGACCCGCCTTTGCCGCCAATCGATCCACACTGGCTTGTAAGTACGAGCAAAACTGCTCGTAGCCCTTGCGATTGAAGTACTGAAACTCATCGAGAATCAGTATGAAGCCACCCTCAGCCATCGACTCCAGGAGCTTCGCCAGTTGCAACAGGTCATTGGGCCGGGGATACTGGTCAGCGGGAACGTTGAATGTCTCCAGTGCGTCATTCACAGCCGAAAGAACACCGCTTGGCTCGGAGTCTGGAACCTGCACGTAAAAGGCTGGCTGTTTGCTTTGAATCTCCTGCATAGCCCGCTGGATCAGGGTCGTCTTGCCGATTCGGCGGCGCCCCGTCACTTTGGCGAAGAACCAGCGTTTACGGTCGAGCATCCGCTCTAAATCCGCAAGCTGTTCCAGTCGACCGTAAAACTTCCAATCGGCCACGCTGTCCTCCTGAGATAAAGCCATTTTACCAAAATTAGATAAAGCCACTTTACCTTACATGTCGTCGCGCAGCAAGTCATTTCTATTTAGTCTTTTACGGAATAATACGTTCTAAAAAACGCCGTAATCCGGCTTCCCAGCCCCGCAAACCAGCCAGAAAAAGTTCAATAGCCGTCTTGTTGTCCCGACATATAACGATAACAGCGATTCAGCGCACGCGATGATTGGCCGTCTTTTGTCGTTGGGACGACCCTTTTGACGGACGCAAGAGTGCAACGCGTGAGCCTGTGGATCTGACAAGTGCGGGTCGATTTTGGAACGAGAAACAGGATATAAAAAGATGGGGCGTCATTTCACGAAACGACTCCCCACGTCTTATTTCAATTCAGGCACGAGCCCCGTCTGCGACATCAGTCTGCGACGGCAGCATTCCGATGACGCAGCCGGTAACCGACCAGCCCGGCGAGTATCCTCCCGTGGATAACAACAGCGAGGCATATGAAGGCAAAAACGCCCACGAGCCCGATGGCGCCCTCCCAACGCAACTGTCTGGCACCGAGTGAACATCCAATCGCGAAGAGCAGGAATCCTGGCACTGCGAGGCCGATCCCCAGAGGCCGTGAGAGACCGATATCGCGCTGACGCACCAGCTGTAGGCCGTATCCAGGCGTCTCGGCTCACTCATTTCCGGCCGATTTCAGCGAGCGATTTCCGGAATGGGTCAAATTCATTCTCAGCGACAAGTAAGCCAATTGTTCCAGTGGCACGATTCCGGTCAGAAAAAGTTTAATCGCCGTCTGGTCGCCCCGACATTAGAAATCGGCGCAAACATTTGCGACTGAAATTCTGGTAGTCACCCAATTCAAAACCAATTGCAGGAATGGCTGATTGAATTTCAGATTCGTCCGGAATCCTTTGTCAGTTGCTTCAGTCGCTGTTGCGAATTGACGGTCAGCATGCCGGGTGAGTATTTCCAGCACCAGTTCCTGATATTCGCGCCGCATGTTCCGGGCGTATTCATCCGCGCCTCGGTGCCCAGCGAGAGAATGTCCTGCAGCGGAACAACTGCCAGATTCGACCCGGACCGCAGTGCGAGTTCTATGAATTCCCAGGCGATATTCCCTTCGTCGCACCGCGTATATTGCTTCAGCCGTTCGAGCTGTTCACCCGACGACAAAATTGCCGAACGGAACCAGCCGAGTGTCGTATCGTTGTCGTGTGTCCCCGTATAGGCCACTGAATTTGCTTCGAAGTCTTCGGGGCGAGTCCGGTCCCACGGCTCGCCAGGGAGCATGAATTGCAAAACTTTCATGCCGGGCAATTGAAATTCTTTGCGAAGAGCATGAACTCCGTCCGTAATCATTCCCAAATCTTCGGCAATGATCGGTACGGTTTTTGACGCCGCCGATTCCATCCCGGACGGATCGAGGGCTTCGCACAACGCGTGCAACAACTTTCCGCGAGGTCCCGGAATCCATTCGCCATGAATGGCAGTCGATTCTCCCGCTCTTACAGACCAATAGGCTTCAAATCCGCGAAAGTGGTCCAGCCGGACAAGATCGACGAACCGCAGGGATGCTTTCAGTCGATGGATCCACCAAGTGTAACCGTCGCGGTCCATCGCGTCCCAATCGTACAGCGGATTGTTCCACAACTGACCGGTCGCCGAGAAGTAGTCGGGGGGAACTCCGGCAACGCGCGTTGAATCGCCGTGTTCATCGAGCTGAAACAGGGAACGATTCGCCCAGACATCGACGCTATCGTGTGAGACATAAATCGGTATGTCGCCGATAATTCTGATGTTGCGAAGACGAGCATACTCCCGCAAACGCTGCCATTGCCGTACGAAAAAGAACTGCAAGACGACCGCATCCACGAATCGTCCGCCGAGTTCGGGTTTTATCGCGACTGTCGGGTCAGTCAGATATTCTGACCACTGTCGCCATGGTCGGTTGTTGTTAGCGTCTCGCAGCGCCATGAATTTGGCGTGACTCTCGACCCAGTCCGAGTGCAAATCGCAGAATGCGGCAAATTCGTGCTGAAGCGGATGGCTGGCGGAAAGTTTCCTGAGAGATCGAATCGCCGTTCCCAGCAGCCGATTCTTTGCTCTGACGACTGACGGGAAATCGACCGACGCCGCCATTTCGAAGTCGTTCGAAGCGGCGCCAGCCAGTTCAGATTCCGAAATTAACCCGTCAACCGCCAACAGGTCCGGGCTGATCAACAGCGGGTTCCCTGCAAACGACGAAGGAGACTGATAGGGCGAATCACCTGCGTCGGTAGGACACAGTGGCAGTACCTGCCAATAGCGTTGGCCTGCCCCTTCCAGCCAATCAACCCATTCGAACGCGCGCGGACCCAGGTCGCCAATGCCAAATCGGGTCGGAATTGACGTGGGATGCAGCAGGACGCCACTGGCACGTTCCATCAACATGTTTTGTCATCCAGGACAGTTGTCGTTACCAGTTCCATTCACGTCGGGCCGTATTCGACGACCACTCTGCTTGGCGTGGCTTCCATAAAGGACGCTTCAACAAGCTGACATTCATCCAAACACGATGCACGGACAGATGATCTCACGCTTTCCGCAGTTGCCAGACTTCGAGGAAAGCCTCTTTCTTCGCCGCAGCAATATACAGTGCAACGCGACACAATCGTGACGTTGACGCAACAGAAATGGAAGAGCACGAACGATCCGTCGTGATTCGGTTGCCCGAAACCGCGAAAACGCTCTGTTTTCCGCTGTTTTTTGTTAGCTTGCCAGTCTTGTAAAACCTTGCCACCATAGGTCAGTTCGCGAGGGCCGTTTTTTTTGAGCTGCTGCCGTGCGATTCCTGCGTCCGTCCTAACAGAGTCCATTCGCCAATGGTGTCGTCGCTGATTACGAAGCAGTCTGCATTTGACGAGTTGTGCGATCATATCCACAAGTCGGGATTGGTCGCATTCGACACCGAATTCGTCTCCGAACATACGTACCGACCGGAACTCTGCCTGCTGCAATTCGCCACAAAAGAACGATGCGTCGCGGTCGATCCCTATGAGGTCGATTACAGTCGCTGGTGGGAATTGATGGCGGACGAGAAAACGACAACGATCATTCACGGCGGTCGCGAAGAAGTTCGTTTTTGTTTTACTCATATCGACCTTCCCCCCAAACGGCTGTGGGACGTGCAAATCGCCGAAGGGCTGCGGTCGCGCAGCTTCCCTTTGGGCTACGAAGCCCTCGTTAAACGGATACTCGGACGAACGGCCCAGGGCCGCGAGACTCGTACCGATTGGCGCCGTCGACCGCTGTCGGCTACGCAGCTCGAATACGCTTTGGACGATGTCCAGCACGTCCTGGAAATCTACGATCGGCAACGGGCATCACTGCAAAAGATGAAACGCATGCCGTGGGCCGAAGCCGAGATCCAGCGAATGATCGACGAAATTGCCGCCGAGCGATCGCCTGATAGCTGGCAACGATTGCCAGGCTTGCACCGCCTGACACCTCGCGAACTTGCCGTGGCACGCGAAGTCTATCGTTGGCGCGAATCGGAAGCTGCCGCCAAAGATCGCCCAATGCGAAAAATGCTTCGCGATGATCTGGTGATCGAACTGGCCAAGCGTCGACCCACGTCCGAATCCGATCTGCTCGCCGTACGCGACATGAACCGTCCGGAATACAAACGCGCAGCGGCAACACTGCTGGACTGCGTCGCGGCGGGGATGGCACTGCCAAAAGAGGATTTGCCGCAACTTCCCAAATCACTCGACGAAGACAAGTCGCACGACGAACAAGTGGTTGGTCAATTGTTGGGGCTGGCCCTGGCGAACCGCTGCGCCGAATTGAACGTCGCCATGGGACTTGTCGGAAAAACCGCCGACCTGCGACATCTTGTACGCTGGCATGTGTATTGTGAGCGCGATGGCGATCCACCACGATTGACACAGGGTTGGCGAGCCGAAGTATGTGGTGACTTGCTGACAGACGTTCTCGCAGGAAAAATCACATTGCGCGTGGCCGACCCTCAATCCGATCATCCGCTGGTGTTTGAGCGACGCGATGAACCGATTCTGGTGGCGACTTCGGCAAAGAAGTAAACTTGACGTTGTACACTCTCGCGTGCACGAGGAATCTTCCATGAGAAACAGATTGCTCCTGATATCGGCGGTACTGACATGGCTGGCCTCGCTCAACGCATTCGCCATTGATGTCCACAAAGGACTGGAACTTCTGGGCGGAGCGAAATCCGCGACGAAGACTCGCGACCTGAAAGAGGTGGCTCGCTGGTCAGAACTGCCGGATTGGGTCACGAGCGTCGCATTTTCCATTGACGACAAAACTCTTGCCATCGGCCTGAAAGATCGCGTGCAACTGGCAAATGTTTCGACGAAGGTGATCGAAAAGACGATCGAATTGAAGTCTGGGCAGGTTCGCAGTTTGGCTTATTCTTCGGATGGTAAGTTGCTCGCCGCGGGCAGCTACCAGCGCGTTGCATTATTCGATGCGGCGACGGGCGAGGCACTCCGCGAACTGAAAGGACACCGCGGATTTGTGACGGGGATTGCGTTCTCACCCGATAGCCAACGGCTTGCGACATCGTGCGAGGATGGAATTGCCCGGATCTGGACTCTGCAACCACAGCCAGTGTCTGTCGAGCTTAAGGACTACAACAATCCTGTAACAGGGATTGCGTGGTCCCCCGATGGCAAGCTGATCGCGACATCGTCAGGCGAAGACACACGTCCGACCCGACCAGGCCAGGTCAAAATCCGGGATGCCGCAACAGGTACAAAAAAACTCGAATTTGAACTGCACTCGAAAGCCGCCACGTGTGTCGCGTTTTCGCCTGACAGCCGGTACTTGCTGTCCAGCAGCGTTGATGAACGGATCAATGTCTACGATCTCGACAACTCAAAGCCGCTCGGTTTTTTTGCCGGACATTCCCGATCAACGAACGCCGTCATCGTACATCCTGACGGCGAGACTGCGATCAGCATCAGTGGAGGTCGCGCTGTCGGCAAGAACGAAATGATCATCTGGGAGTTTGAAACGGGAGAAACGTTAGCAAGCGTTGAAGCACACGAGGCGAAGATTGCAGCGCTCGCCGTGTCGCACAACGGACGGTTGGCCGCAACGGGGGGGCTGGACAAGTCGGCGGCAATCTGGAACATCGGGTTTCTTTCCGTCGGAATTGCGGAGACCGCATCAAACGAAACTCCGGTGAAGCCGGGTGATTCGAAACCGGTATCTTCGCCTGCCGTCACCGATGCCAATGTTGCTGAAGTTCAACTGCAAACAACGGAATCGAGGCGAAAAATGCTGCGAGCGGGAATTATCGGTCTGGATACGTCGCACGCCGAAGCATTCACTCGCACACTGAATGCAATGCCGCCAGTGCCGGGAGCCGAAGGATGTCGGGTCATCGCGGCTTATCCCAAAGGGAGTCCCGATATCGCATCGAGTATCGAGCGAGTGCCCGCCTACACCGAAAAGATGAAAGAACTGGGCGTTGAAATTGTCGATTCGATCGATGAATTACTTCTCCGCGTCGATGTCATTCTGCTGGAAACGAACGACGGACGGCCTCACTATGAACAACTGTTACCGTGCCTGAAGGCTGGTAAACCATGCTTTATCGACAAGCCGATCGCAGGGTCTCTGTCGGACGCGATTGCGATCTTCGAAGCGGCGAAGAAATACAAGGTGCCGGTATTTTCATCGTCATCCTTGAGATTCGGAAAGAATTCATTGGCAGCGCGAGGCGGATCACTGGGCAAAATTGTTCGTTGCGAAACGACGAGCCCGGCGGCGCTCGAACCTTCGCATCCCGATCTGTTCTGGTACGGCATTCACGGCGTGGAATCGCTGTTCACCGTCATGGGAACCGGCTGCCAGTCAGTCGTGCGCAGCACATCCGCCGACGCAAAGATCGAAGTCACGGGACAATGGAGCGGCAATCGCGTTGGCATCTACCGCGAAGGAGGGGGCTATCAGGGAACAGCGGTGGGCGAATCGGGCGAAGGACCGGTCGGAGCCTACGATGGGTACGATCCGCTCGTCTTTGGAATCGTCAAGTTTTTCCACACAGGTCAGTCCCCGGTGTCTCCCGAGGAAACTCTGGAAATCTACGCTTTCATGGAAGCGGCTGACGAAAGCAAACGTCAAAACGGAGCCCCGGTCAGTCTGGAAAGTGTCATGGCGAAAGCCAGGCCCGAAGCGACAAAAAAACTGGCCGAGTTGAAGTAGGCGGTTGCGTACGCATCGGGTTCGGGGCGCCGGGCATCCGCCATTCTCCGACACCGTGCCGCCGTCTGCACATTGAAGAGATCGTTGCCTCAAAGGACCCGCCAGCATTGGATGCCAAACGACTTCGAGAACTCGACAATCAAACGGTATGGCATCCCTTTACCGCGATGTCCGCTTACCGGGACGAAAGCGCCCCGGTCATTGTCGAGGCATCCGGTTTTCATCTGTTCGATGCGGAAGGTCGACGCTATCTCGATGGGCATTCGTCGTTGTGGTGCAACATTCACGGGCATCGTGTTCCCGCGATCGACAACGCCATCCGCGATCAGCTCGACCGGGTTGCCCATACTACGTTACTGGGCCTTTCAAACGTACCGTCAATTGAACTGGCCGCGGAACTCGTTCGACTTGCACCCGCCGGGTTGAACAAGGTTTTTTATTCCGACTGTGGTGCTGCCGGGGTCGAAGTCGCACTTAAAATTGCCTATCAGTACTATCGGCAACGACAGTCGTCGAGTGACGCCGTCGCTCGCAACATGTTTGTCTGTTTCGACGGGGCCTACCACGGCGACACTATTGGAACGATGAGTATCGGATCAATTGCCCGGTTCCGGAATCCTTACAGTCCGCTGCTGTTTCCTGCTGTCTGGACCAGCGTCCCGTCGGCGTCACTCGCTGACCCGATCCTCGAACAACAACAGCTGGACCTCTGGTCCCAGGAACTGGAACGACTGCTCGAATTGCATCGCGACGCGATTGCAGGAGTCGTCATTGAACCACTTGTGCAGGCGGCAGCAGGAATCAGAACCCAGGCGGCCGGGTTTCTGCATCGCGTCAGGGAATTGACTCGCAGATTTGACGTGCTAATGATTGCAGACGAAATCGCGGTCGGATTCGGAAGAACGGGAACCCTGTTCGCCTGTGAACGAGAATCCGTTTCTCCCGATCTCATGATCCTCTCGAAAGGACTCACCGGCGGATACATGCCACTCGCAGCAACACTGGTTACTGATGAGATCTACGACGCGTTCCTGGGCGACCCCTGGGCGGGACGAACGTTTTATCATGGCCACACGTACACAGGAAATCCGCTGGCCTGCGCGGCAGCTCTCGCGTCGCTGAATTTGATCGAATGCAATCGCGTTCTGGAAAACGTTCAGCTTCTGGAAGCAACACTGCGGAATGAGCTTGCTGCACTTGATCGGCACCCGAACGTCAAAACCATCCGACAACAAGGTATCATGGTTGGCATCGAACTCGAATCGGAATCCGGACCGTATCCGCCGGAATCGAGGTGCGGCCATCGGGTCACTCTCGCCTGCCGTCAACGCGGTGTCATCGTCAGGAACATCGGCGATGTCATCGTTCTGATGCCCGCTCCGGCGATGCCGCAGGAACTTGTTATCGAGCTGTGCCAGACTGTCGGCATGGCGATTGCCGATACTGTTCCCTAAGGCGACCGGCACCGGGAAGACCCCCGGCGCGCCGAGGTCCCCCTTTTTCAAGGTCGTCTACCGCAGGACGCCTGACAGAACTCCGCGAAGTGTCTCGCGGAATGTGACTTTCAATTGACCGCGACAAGGTACGTCATTCGCGTACGTGCGAAATCGGCAATCGTCGTCGGGTCAATTGGTTTGTAGAAGATCGACGCACCGTATTGGTACGACAGGTAATCCGCTTCTGCATCCCCGCTGGGCACCGCACAGATGGCGATAGGGACTTCAGTCAATTGCAGATCTTCGCGAACGTGTTTGCAAAGTTCCGATCCGGTCATCGTCGGCAAGTTGTGATTCAATACCATCAGTTCGAATCGTTGCCTGGCGGCAAGAATCGCAGCCTGTTCGCCGTCATGCGCGACGAATACAGAAAATCCCTCTCGCTCGAGATGGAGCCGAAGTGCTGCAGCAATTGCCCGGTCATTTTCCGCAATCAGGACGGAACGGCGTCTGTTGTACATATTGGAAACCCGCTACTTCATTGATGCCTGGCATGGTGTTGGCCGCCGCCGCATTCGCTTCGATGTCAAAGCGACGCGAAGCGATGTATCGGCGAGTCGATCAGTATTGCTCGCGAGGCGTTATATATCGGCAATCAAAAAACCATAGTTCAGTTTTGATCCGTTGCAAACCGCGAACAGGAATTCTTGCGGAGAATTCACCAGTTCATCGGCACTGTCGGCAAAATTTGCCCGTTGCAGGACAGCTACGTCGACGAGCAGCCGATTGCGACGAGTTGTGAAACGTTGTGGCGAATCTCGGACGGGTCCGTGTAGATTGTCCACAACTCGGGCCGAATTCCTGCGAACGCCTTCTGAATGCGTTCGGTCTTCCGCGAGTCGCCACGAATGGCCCGAATGAATACTCCGAGTATTCGATTCGGGAATTCTCGTAGCAAGCTGCCGTAAATCTCGGGGTCCTGTTCACCCGAATCACCGATTAAAACAAAACGACGGTTCGGAAACGCTGCCAGAATCGGCTCGATGGCCGATCTTTTATGGGTCTTTTGTGGTGACATCCTGAGTTTGCGGGCCGCCTCGCGAAACCGGAATCGCTTGAGGTGAAATGATCCGGCAGGATATCCCTCGGCCCGACAGAACTCGTTCAACGATTCGAAGAGTTGCCAGGGACTTCCCGAAACAAAATGGAATACCGCTCCGGCAACGGCACATTCCCGGTAAAGCTCGGGCATCCCGGTCACCGGAACAAAGTGCCGCGCGAACGTATTACGGAACAGGTCGCGGCGATTGCCGACGTTGCTGTGTTTGATCGTGTCATCAACATCGGAAATGATCGACACGCCCCTGGGTTCGATCAATTGTAATTTTCCGCGAAACGAACGTTTGTCGGTTGGCCCAAGAATCGCCTCGCACCCCAGCCACCTGCCACTGTTCGCGACGAATTCGGTCAACCCGCTGGCGAAGTCGTCTCCGATTTCAATTGTGCCTCGAAACAGGCCCATGTAGTCCGATTCCGCGACCTGGAACTCGCGATCACCGACTTTGACAGTGATCGCACGCCCCTTCAGCCCGGCCATCAGAAAATGATGCATTCGCTGGCGGAAGTATTCGTCGGCGGACCGATCGATTCGCATCGCTCGCTTGATCAGGCCCATGACGGGTGAACGGCGAAACCACGGAATTCGAGGATCGAAAACACACCCCTGTACCACCACGGACCATCCCTGACCATCGGGCGTACGCGATGCGAACGATGGGTAGAACACAATTTGCTCTTCCCGGCTCACGATCTTGCGAGTGCGACGATAGGTACGGAACAACGGCACGTGCGTTCGCCTCGTGAAAGAGTCAACGTCTCAGTGAGCTACAGGACTTTTTCGATCGTTTCACGCAGGATGGCACCCGACTTTTGCAGTGCCATTTTTTCTTTCGGCCACAACTCGACTTCGATCACACCCAGGACACCCTTTCTGCCAACGACGGTCGGAACCGAAATCGCAACATCGCGCAGGCCGAAGGCACCGGATTGCAGCGACGAGACAGGAAGGATACGACGCTGATCGAGCGCAATCGAGTGTACTACGTCGGCGATCGAAACGCCGACAGCAAAGCCTGCTCCACCCTTCTTCTTGATCACTTCCGCTCCGCTGCCTCGTGTTTTTTTCTCGATGTCGGCGATCAACTGCGAATTAACGCCGGGGTACTTCTCGAGTGGAAGTCCGGCAATTTGTGCGGCGGACCAGATCGGGACCATACTGTCGCCATGCTCGCCGTAAATCGTCACATCGACCTGAGTCGGTGGTACATCCAGACGCTGCGCCAACATGCTGCGCAGGCGGGTTGTATCGAGCACCGTGCCAAGGCCGATGACTTGTGACGCGGGAAGCCCCAGTTCCCTGATCGCGAGGTACGTGAGCACGTCGACGGGGTTTGAAACCACAAACACGATCGCATCTTTGCGAAGTCCGCTTGTCTTCAATTCTGTCAGAATTCCCCGGAAAAGCGCCACATTTCGATTGATCAGATCGAGACGGCTTTCTTCGGGCTTTCGTCGCAAACCCGCCGTAATCACAACGCAATCGCTGTCAGAGCACGACTTCATATCACCCGACGTGATTTTCTGATCAGCGAGGATGCTTGCACCATGCAACAGGTCCAGTGCCTGACCTTCGCAGGCTTCCTGATTGACATCGACCAGATGAATGTGGCGTACGATCTTGCCCGCCTGGAGTGCAAACCCGGCGCAAGAACCGACCAAACCACCACCGCCAATAATGCTGACTTTCATAATTGTCCTTCACGCTTGTGATGCTTCAGCTTATCACTTTGCTGAACTTTTCTTCGATGGATTAAACGGCTCTTTTTATTGGAATTCGCATACTTCCGGTTTTTTGCAGGCTTGTGCCTCTGTGGTTCACTCTTTAATTCGTGTTCTTTGTGTTGGAGTGGGCGTTTGTTTCGGGATGAGGAATTCCTTGTTGGTCTTTGTCATGTGGCCAGACGCAGCGACATGGCGGCTCGGTCGGAGCCTCGCCCTCCCATGATGCAAATTCGCCTTTTCTTGCTTGTCTTCTCTGTGTCTCTGTGCCTCTGTGGTTCACTCCTTTATTCGTGTTCTTTGTGTTGGTGTGGGCGTT
>JANXOO010001095.1 GCA_025353525.1 Schlesneria sp.
CGTTGGGCCTGAAGAGGGTCTGGGAGGCATTGTTCCCAGGGCCTCCGAAGACTCCGACCCTGGCTATTCGAATCGCTGGCCCGTTGGGCCGAAATGCAACTCCCAATACGGTGTCGATTCACAGGATGTTGCGTTCTTGCGATCCCGACGAATTCAGAAACCGCCCGGGGATCTTCCTGGTGGCAGTGCCCCTTGTTCAGCGACCTGTATTTCCTTTCCAGTCTGTCGCTCTGGAGCAACATTGATTTTTGCCGCGAGCAAGTCCTGATGTCCGAATCGTCCGATGTGATTGCCAAAACGATCGACCACGTCAAAAGAACATTGGCTGGCGACAGTTCGGGCCATGACTGGTGGCATATCGACCGCGTTCGAAAAACGTCGGTCGTGATTGCGACAGGCGAACGAGCGGATTTGTTCGTCGTCGAATTGGCAGCATTGCTGCACGACATCGCCGACTGGAAATTTCACGGCGGCGACGAAACTGCGGGCCCTCGGGCGGCTCGTGATTGGCTGGTGCAGAACGACGTGAGTGCGGCGACAATCGATGCGGTCTGCGGGATCATCGCGAATGTCTCGTACAAAGGGGCAGGTGTCCCGACCGAAATGCCGACACTTGAAGGAAAGTGCGTGCAGGACGCCGATCGTCTGGATGCCATCGGAGCGATCGGAATCGCCCGCGCCTTTGCGTTCGGCGGCCACTTCGGCAGGTCGATGTACGACCCCGAAATTCCCGCAGAGATTCACGAATCGTTTGCGGCCTACAAATCCAAAGGAGGCCCGACGATCAACCACTTCTACGAAAAACTGCTGTTGCTGAAAGATCGGATGCAGACAGCCGAAGGAAAAAGACTCGCACTGCAGCGTCACCAGGTCATGGAAGATTTTCTGAAGCAGTTTTTCGCAGAATGGAACGCGACACCGATGATTCCCGATGTCCATCTCCAATGACACGGGAGTTTCGCGTTTTTATCTTGCCTTTGCTGCGTCTTGATTTAACATGTCAGGACTCGAGCGAGTCCAGCGCCTTGATCACGTCACGGATGTGGCCGTCGACTTTGACTTTTGGCCAAACGGCGGCGATCTTGCCGGATTTGTCGATCAGAAAAGTCGCTCGCTGGATTCCCAACGACTTCTTGCCGTACAAATTCTTTTCGACCCAGGCACCGTACTTTTCCGCAACCGCATGATCGACATCCGCCAGCAATGGAAACGGCAAGTCGAACTTTTCGGCGAACAACTCGTGCGATTCCACGGTATCGGTACTGATTCCCAGCACGACCGTTTCTGCCGACTGAAATTCGCCAATCTCGTCGCGAAATCCGCACGACTCTTTGGTACAACCAGGAGTGTCGTCACGCGGGTAAAAGTACAGTACGACGTTTTGCTTTCCTTTGAATTGGCTCAGCTTCTTGCGTCCCTTTGGAAACGAAGGAAGATCAAAGGAAGGGGCCTTGTCACCCACAGCAGGCATCGCAGTTTCGGTCATAAACAGAATTCCCTGGAACGTTGGTCGAAAACATGATTATTCCGCTCCGCGCCGATTTAGCCAGTCACTTCCGAAAAGAGGCAGGTCGATGAAAATTCTTCCGGTCCTCGACCTGCTCGGCGGCCACGTCGTTCGGGGTATCGGCGGTCGCCGAAACGAGTACCGACCAATCGTCAGCCGATTGACCAAAGGCAGCAATCCGCTCGATGTCGCTCGCGCTCTCAGGAACATCTATCGCTTCAATGAATTCTACGTCGCGGATCTTGACGGAATCCTGAAACAGAAACCGGATCTGGAACTCTATCGCCAGCTGATCGCCGACGGATTTCAGTTGCTGGTCGATGCAGGAATCACACAACCGCACGACGCCATAATGTTGCAAAAGTCAGGTGTCACTCGCATTGTCACGGGACTCGAAACGTGTCGTTCGCCGGGCGATCTGGCACGCATTACAGAGTGTTCGCCCGATGTCACTTTCAGCCTCGATCTGGTGAATGGCATTCCCCGTTACGCGGCTGACGCGGATGGTTGGAGTGATCAGCCCGCCGGAATTGTTCAGCAAGTCATTGAATCGAACGTCCGTTCGCTGATCGTTCTCGATCTGTCGGATGTGGGGATGGGAACGGGCGGCACCACCGACGCAATTTGCCAGCTTGCCATCGCCGAATTTCCCGGTGTGTTTCTGATTGCCGGTGGCGGAATTCGGGGCTGCGACGATTTGCGTCGCCTTCAGTCGCTCGGTGTCAACGCGGCCCTGGTCGCATCCGCACTGCACGATGGCCGACTTGATCCGGATGACTTTCTTCCGGATTGATATGACTGCATGGAACGATTCATCGATTTTACGAGCGTCGTGATCGACGAATTTCTGTTTCGTTCTGACTGCTACGGCAATCCAACGGGTTGCAACGGGCATTTCGATGCCACAAAACTTTCACGACGGTTGCCGGTCGAGAATTCAACCGTCACCGTTCGCATCCTCGAAAATCCGCTCACCGCGACGACAGTTCCTGCACCGTACCTTGGGTGACGAACTTGCATCCCGACGGCGAAGCCGACTGGAAGATCGACTTTCTGATTGGACCCGGATTCCAGGGCCGCTCCGGTCGTCAGGTGCGGTTTACCGATCCCCTTTCTTTTTTGTCGTGAGGCACTCGATGATTCCACTCGGTTGGCCGATCGGCTTTCCGTCCCGGATTGTGCATCGAAATCGTCGTTGGCCAGGTCGTCATACGGATTACGAGCGTACGGATCGACCGAATCAAAGTCGTTGTCAGTCCCGAAGTTACTGCCGCTTCCTCCGGTGCAATCGCGTCGTTCGACGCGTAGTTCATCCAGAAAATCACTCGAAATCGTCGATAGAGTCCTCCCGTGCATTTCCCGCATTTGTGTGTGCGTCAGCACCAGTCGCTCTTTGGCTCGGGTAATCCCCACGAACAGCAATCGCCGCTCTTCTTCCAGCGGGAGTCGATCATTTTCTCGCAACGAGCGCTCGTGCGGAATCAGATTCTGTTCGATACCGACCAGAAAAACGTCAGGAAATTCCAGCCCTTTTGCAGCATGCAGTGTCATTAACGTCACGGCACCGACGTCTTCGTCCAGTGAATCGATGTCCTGCGCCAGACTGGCCGTCTCAAGGAAACCGCCCAACGTTGCGATGTCTTCGTTATCCGCCAGTTGACGATCGAATTGAACGGCTGAACTGAGAAGTTCGTCGATGTTCGACTTGCGCTGGATTTCATCTTCTTCCAGTGACCCTTCATACTGACGGTAATAGCCGGTTCGTTGCAGTACAGTCCTGACCAGCGTTGACACAGGCCCATCAGACGCAGGCGAATCCTCGGCGGATTCGTCTTTCGAATCGCTGTCAAAGTTGAATTCTGTTGATTCTGATTCGTCTCCGAACGGATTCGCAGCCACTTCGGATAATTCGTCGATCAACGCGGCAAATGCCCTCAGCCCGACAGCGGCTTTTTTCGAGAGTTCGGGTACTCGTTCGGATTGACGTGCGGCGGCAAGAAAATCGACACCTGCGGCATCGGCCCATCGCACGAATCGGTCGAGCGAACTTTTTCCGACTCCGCGCGTCGGCGTATTGACGACTCGCAGAAACGCGATCCGGTCCCTGGGATTTTCGATCAGCCTCAAATATGCGAGGACATCCTTGATTTCAGCCCGTTCGTAAAAAGCCAGTCCTCCTGCGACCTGGTACGGCACCTTCAGCCGCGAGAGGGCCGTTTCGATCGATCGCGACAACGAATTCACCCGATAGAAAATGGCGAAATCGGACCAACGACATTTCCCGGTCGCCACGCGCGATGCGATTTCGGCGGCGATTGACCGGGCTTCCTGTTGCCCGTCGCGATACAACCTGAGTTCCACCGGCGAACCGCCAGGACGGGTCGCAATCAATCGCTTTGCCTTGCGATGCGTGTTATGCCGGATCAATTCGTCGGCGGCGGCCAGAATTTCGGGCGTGCTGCGAAAATTCTCTTCCAGGCGGATCGTCGTGACGCGAGGAAAATCCCGTTCGAACCGCAGAATGTTTTCGATCTGGGCGCCGCGCCAACCGTAGACCGATTGATCGGGGTCGCCCGTCACACAGACGTTCGGTTCGAGCTGTGACAGTGCCGAAACGATCTGGTATTGAGCCCGGTTGGTGTCCTGATATTCATCGACCAGAATGAATCGATACCGCTCGTCGAGTGCGCACCGCAACTCGTCGTTCCCAGCCAACATCCTTGCAACGTGCATTAATAAATCGTCGAAGTCGACGGCGTTCGCTTCGAGCAACCGTTTCTGATAAGCAGGATAGGCCCGGGCGACAACCGCATCAATGTGTGTCCCCACTGTTTCTGCGTATCGCGACTGGTACTGCTCTGCCGTGACAAGGTCGTTTTTTGCCTTGCTGATTCTGCCGAGCACTTTTGCGGGTGGAAAATGAGTTGCATCCAGATCGAGGTCGTGAAGAACTCCTTTGAGTAACGTCAATTGGTCGCTGACATCGAAGATTGAGTAATTCGATGACAGCCCGACGACAGAGGCATGTTCCCGCAACATCTTTGCACAAAAACGGTGAAACGTACTGACCCAGACGAACGAGCGGGGCAGCAGCACCTGAACCCGATCACTCATCACCCGAGCCGCTTTGTTCGTAAACGTGATCGCCAGAATTTCCTGCGGATGAACACCGCGTTCGATCAGCCGCGCAATGCGGCGGGTAATCACGCGCGTCTTTCCGGACCCTGGCCCGGCGACGACGAGCAACGGACCTTCAAAGTGCTCGACAGCGGCTCGCTGAGCGGCGGTTAAATCGTCAGGGAAACTCAAAAGCGTGGCACTCCGTTGCTGACTGGCTCACTCTCGCGGTTATTTACTGAATTCAGTCTACCAGTGTGGCTTCGTTCGGACCAATCAATCGCCAAAGTACTAAAGTACTGTTGCCAAAGTTCCTGATCGAGTCGTACTGATTTTGACAACCAAGGACCGGCGCATCATCTACTGTCGGAACCATTTTGGCTGAATCGGAC
>JANXOO010001111.1 GCA_025353525.1 Schlesneria sp.
GAAAGTCGCGTCGAGCGTCGGTTACTCACGGGGGCACTCACGGCGGCTCAACGCCGCAAAACTCTGGACGAAATCAGTTCCGGAACGGCTCAATTGATTGTTGGAACTCAAGCCGTTATTCAGGACGCGGTCAACTTTCACAAGCTCGGCCTGGCGATTGTCGACGAGCAGCACAAGTTCGGCGTGATGCAACGTGCGAAATTCACGGCGGGCGGAATCGCTCCTCACGTCCTGGTGATGACGGCGACGCCAATTCCTCGCAGTCTGTGCCTGACGCAGTTCGGTGATCTCGACCTGACCCTGATCGCAGATCTTCCGCCCGGTCGGCAGAAAGTGGTGACCAGCCGTATTTCGGGAGGACACTCGGCCCAAAAGGCCTTTGACTTCCTCAAACAAAAGTTGCGCGACGGACGCCAGGCGTACATCGTTTGCCCCCGCGTCGAAGAGGACGCCTCGCTGCCGATTGGCGTCGATGCAACAGCAAGTGCAGAAGCGGTCTTTCGCGACCTGTCTCAGGGCGGATTTCGGGAATTTCGAGTTGGCCTGGTCCACGGGCAACTCGATCGGGATGAACGATCGAAAACGATGGACGCATTCCGTAACGGCGAACTCGACGTTCTGGTCGCGACGACTGTGATCGAAGTCGGCGTCGATGTCCCGAATGCGACACTGATGGTGATTCACCAGGCGGAACGGTTCGGCCTGTCCCAATTGCATCAATTGCGCGGACGCATCGGACGCGGAAAGTTTCAGGGCTATTGCTTCCTGTTCTCGGACGCTGACACTCCCGATTCAGTGAAGCGACTTGCGGCGATGGAATCGACCTCCGACGGCTTTCAGATTGCCGAGGTCGACTTTCAGCTTCGCGGACCCGGTGACGTTCTTGGAACCCGACAGAGCGGGTCGCTGCCGCTGCGCGTCGCGGATTTGAACCGCGATCGGGACGTTCTGGTCGAAACGCGCACAGCGGCATTTAATCTGGTCGAGACTGGCGAGTTCGACGACCCCGCCTTCGCACCACTCAAGAACCGGGTACTTGACCGGTTCAGTCAGATGATGGATCTACCGCAAAGCGGTTGATCCGGATTATCTGACGTACATTCCAAATCCCGGCGTGCTGACGCCGAATCCTGGACGACCGTAACCATACGCCGCTCCATACCCCGCCCCGCAACCGGGTTGAGCCGCGTAGCCACCGTATCCATATCCGCCCGCAGGAGCGTACCCGTAGACCGGTGGTGCAACGATGATCGGCGGAGCATACCCATACCCGCCGCGATACCCGCCGCCGTATCCGCCACGGAAGCCGTAGCCACCGTTGTGATATCCACCGTGATGGAATCCACCACGATGATTGGCCGATGCCGTACCCGCCGAGACAACCAACAGACTTGCCACCGCCACCAGACCGAGAATCGTTTTCTTGAACATGATCCATCCCTTACTTCTGAAACTGATTGAACTTTCGCGTTCACACGGAGGATGGAAGAATGCATTCGTCGTGCCAATCGCCGATTTTAACAGAATCTGAAGGATTGAAAGTAACGAAACGGAAATGCTCGAGACGAAGTCCCCAAAGTCGCGCAGGTGTTGCGCCTTCACGGTCGTCGAAACTCAGGGATTACCGACTGGCGACGGCGAAAGTTCCCTGAACGTGTCATCGAATTGACGAAATCTGTGCTCAGTTCTTTCCAGGCGGGTCGTCGCCATTCGTTCCCGAGTCATCACTGCCTGTCTTTGGCGTCAGTTTGGGCGTTGTTTTGGAACCCTTCTGACCGACAGGCCTGGCGGCAACGGCGATCTCACCCTGAACTGTCACTCGAAACGCGGCAGGGACGGCGATTCGCCCGTCCGGATGCGTACGACCGATCACTTCAAATTCCGTCACGCCTGGCGGGAGCATAAAGTACAGTCCACCGTCCCGATCTTCATAGACGCATCGGTAGAGGCCGCGTCCGTATGCAGCGACCAACTGATGTCCGAAACCGCGCGTGAGCGACGGCAACGCCAGGGAGTCGCGGAATACTGTGATACTGTCAGAGGGTGCTCGCTTCGCCAATACGTCCTGGTAAGCAGTAAAGAATTTCGAGACTTCCCGGTCAACTTCTTGAGTTCGCTCAATTTCAAGGCGGGCCTCGTTTTGTAAAAGGAATTGCCGGACCGATTCGTTCCCTTTCAAATTGACACGGTAAAATTGCGACTGAGTCCCTGCACTGATCGAGACCTCCAGCCCATTCGGCGTTCCCTTCAATTGAACATGGCTGCTGCTGCTGTTGAGCGGGACCGGAGAATGCTCGAGTTTCTTCAGCAGTTCGGTCACTTCGTCTGCAGGGAGTTCAATCCGTGATCGACCAATCATCACGGGACTCAATTCCATCGACTCGGCCGATCCCGCGATCAGTTCACCCGACAACCGCTCGATAACAGTGTTTGACGAAATCAGAAGCCCTGCCGCGATGAGGCCAATCAGCAAGATCGCTGCTCCATAAATTGTCCAATGTCTCAATCGCTTTTGTTTGCCATTGATTTTGCGACGGACGGGAGCGGCCAGGACGTTGGGCAATTCTTCGTTTCGCGAGTTTTCCAGGGCGTCCGGATCGAAGGCAACTGCCACGGACCTGCTCGCAAAAGTCGATTCCGTAGCGAAGACCGGCGGCGAATCGGTTTCTGGCGGGTCGTTCATCTCTTGCAGAACAACGGGTTGCTCCTCAGCCACCGGTTCAAACGCGGGCAATTCCGTGATCGGCGGGAGGGTCGTTTTTTTCGGAACCGTGATGCGAACGGTACATTGGGGACAGCGTCCCTTGCCGCCTCTGGCACTGTCGGGGACGCGAATCGTGGCCTGGCAGAAAGGGCACTGGAATTCTATCGGCATGGTCGAGTATCAGTATTGCTTGTCGAGTATCAGTATTGCTTGAGGCACAGTTTGAGGCAGTTATTGAAATCCGGGAACTGCCTCAACGCGAAACGCCGGGACCTTCAGGCAGCATCGGATTGACCTGGCGATTCC
>JANXOO010001123.1 GCA_025353525.1 Schlesneria sp.
TGTGAGAAATTGGCTGATCAGACATTCGACGGGCGGACTTGTCACACGTTTCTGATCGAATACAAAGATCAGAAAGGGTCTCCAAACTACCGGAAATCGATTTCGATGATCGACAAGGAATGGTCAATTCCCGTCTACACCAGAAACTTTGGCTGGCTGAACGGCGACGTCCCGCCTGATCCCGAAAAGCACGACGAAGCGACACTGATCGAATTTTACAGCTACTCGAGTGTCAAATTTCGCTCAAACCTGATCGCAGCCGATTTCGACCACGCCAACGAAGACTACGGCTTCAAGCGACAATAAGTCTCTGGCGAATCCTGAATCTGATCAATTGGCACCGCGCGACGGTTCACTTTGAACGGGCTTCCCTTCGGAGATTTTGCCCAGCATCGAATAGATGTTGATCAAGGCACGATTCATCATCTCTTCACCTGCACCGATTGCTGCGGGTGAGACCGGTGCGTCAGCTCCGTATCCCCCTTCAGAGACCGCTTCGATCGTCGGGAAGTAATTCATATATCCGTTACAATAACCGAAGAAGAGCGTGTTTTTGACATAGGATCGTTCGCGCAGGCGAATGGCATGGTTGCAGAAGAATTCGCCCGAACCACCAACGATCGCGATTTCGCGATTGATGAGGACCGTATTCAGTTCAGGGTGCATACCGTCCTTGTAGTCTTCGGCAAAGTTGCGAATCAGTTCGGGAAAAAAAGCCAGACTGAACGCCTGCATGACGACAGGATTATTCAGATCGATCCGGGTTGAAAAATGAAAACGATCGACTTGCCCCTGGACCGACGGACGACGAGGTACGGTTGTTTCAATCGTCCGTGCCAGTTTGACGCACTCGGCTCCCAGTTGTTCGCCAAACCCTTTTGGCCCCGTCACATTGACGGCATTGACGCTCATGTCTCCAGATGCACCCTGAATGAAGAGACACGGTGCGTTCAATTCGCGTTCGACGAAATTCATCATAAAGCCAGGGTAATCGGCCGAGAATTTCAGTACTTCGCCAGGCGTCATGACGGGGTGTGCAGCAAAATTGACGAGGACCGCGATCGGCTTTCCGTTCGGATCGTCAAAACGCATGACAGACAGCAGGGAATCGCGTGCAGCAGGCTGCCTTTTGCTGTGCCGATTGCGATTGAATGGCACCTCGACGCTCGTAATCCCTATTCGCGCCGGTTGCAGTCGTGACGCAGCTTCAACAATCGTTGACGAGATCATTTCGGGAAGTGTTTTCAGATATCCGACCGCCGCATCATACTTTCCCTTTCCAAAACCATCTCGATCCGTCAGTTCCAGCACAGGACCGTGATGAGTGTGTGAGCCGACGATCAGAACATGTTCGACCTTGGCTCTTTCGCCAATTGCAGTACGGATCTCATCCATCATCGGTGTGGTGGGAGCTCGCCCCATATCCAGTCCGACCAGAGCAACACGATCCGACCCCGCCTCGATGACGATCGCCTTGACCATCAGGGGATCGAGAATCCCTCGCGAGAGAAGATCTTTTCTGGCGCCATACCCCCACATCGGCATCGCGACCTGAGGCGTCACGTCTCTTTGAGCGAATCCGATGTTGAAGTCAGAATCCTCGGCACGAGCCGACGCCAATAGAACCGAAAGTACGATCAGCGTTGAAAGCAAACAAGAACGCAAGAACATCGATCTGCCTCCCGGATTTTGGAAATCAGTCCCTGGAACGGTTTTTATAGCGCACGCGGTCCAGACTGAGGCTTCGTTTGCGAGTCCGCTTCCGCGTCCGACGCGGACTCCGGCAGTTTCCAGGTATCGCTGGATTTCTCAATGGCCTCAAACCAGACCGCGCGTGGTATAAGATAGTTCTCCGGAGATTCTATGAAAGTCGGAGCACGGGAGGAATTCACCTGCCGGGAAGCTGACCTGAATACCTTGTTATGGTACAACTGGCGGAAATCTGAAAGCAATTTCTGAAAACATCTCCCTATGCCCGGCGCCGAGCAATATCTGAAGCCGTCTGTCATTCGCAATGTCGCGAGGCTCGATCTGCGCGCCCGGTTCATTGTCGAAGGATTTTTGACAGGTCTGCATGCCAGCCCGTTTCAGGGGTTCAGCGTCGAGTTCAGCGAGCATCGTCGCTATGCGCAAGGTGACGACCCCAAGGATATCGATTGGCTTGTCTTCGCCAAAACGGATCGTTTCTATGTCAAAAAATATCAGGCCGAGACGAATATCTCGGGCTATTTGCTAATGGATTTGTCCGAGAGCATGTCCTACTCGTTTAGACAGGAATTGACCAAATTCGATTACTGCATTTGTCTTGCTGCAGCACTCGGCTATTTGATGATTCACCAGCAGGACCCGGTTGGTCTGATGAC
>JANXOO010001127.1 GCA_025353525.1 Schlesneria sp.
GCAACTCGGCCCCGGTCGCCCGCCTCTTCATCAAAGCCGAGAACCGCGCGAAACGTCGCGAATTCACCGCCAAGGTCGTACGTCAGGACGCAGCGGGAATGGACGGCCAGGCCACGGTTGTAGGTTTTATCGTCCAGCCGCAGCGGCTTGTTGTTCCAGGACTTGTCCCGTATCCACGGAATGATCCTGTCGAACCAGGGGACCTGTTCGACCGAAGCGGGCGTCATTTCAGAGAGATTGACCATTTTTGTATTGCGGCCGGTGATTTCAACGATCGATTCTCGTGGCAGTTCCAGATCGGTTCCCCACGCGGTTTTCACCAGTAAGACTTTGTCCGCCAGCGATTGCCACTCCGCCGAAATCGTGTCACCACTCGCGAAACGAAACGATTGATACGGTCCTTTCCACTGTCGCGTTGCCGGATGCGATCCAAACACGACGGCCTGGACGCGATCCAGTTTGATGGACCGTTCCTGCTCTTCATAGACGATCTTGATGCCGCTGTCACTGATACTTTGCAGTCGACCGTTGATCTCGGCAAATCCGCCATCTTTCGACAATACGAGGACGTAATCGTCTTCACCGGGTTTTGAAAAATGTTCGTCGTATTTGGTTTTCGCGTCCGGTTTGACACCGTCAAAAATGATCCCGCGCACCTGCAACAGCGGTACCTCGAACGAAGGACGCCAGGCCGTTTCGACGGCCATGTGATCGGCGGTCGCTTCGATGACCCGTCCTTTCAGGCTGTCTCCCCCTTCGAATTGCAGCGAGGCCATTCGATTTCCGTTCGTGGCACCCGATTCGGGTGTTTCCACCTTAGCGGAATCGTTCGTATGTCCACTTGCCTTGAGCGTCGCTTTGGCCGTCGAGTTATCGTCAAATGTGATCGTCACTTCGAGGTCCGTCTCGAACAGATCCTTTGTGGGTGGCTCGAAGTAAAAATTGGCGACCGACGCCTGACCGATCCGTTCGGTCGCAATCTTCCAGCTCACCGAATTTGCGACGTTTTGTCGCCATGTGCGAAATTGGGGCCGAGCGATGATCGATACTTGTGTGAGCGTCTTTGCTGTCAGCCCCGAAGCCCTGATATGAATATCCTGAATTCCATTGGCTTCATCGATCGAACCGATCCCGACCAGATCACGACTCTGTTGCCCAAGCCATTCAACGGCCAGTTTCGTTTCGTGCGAAATCGTTGCCCGTTGCAGTTCGTTCAGGGGAATCGATTGCGGCGGATCGGTTTTGACATTCAGTTTTCCGTCCAGCAATTCGATCTGTGTCGCTTTGAATTCCTTGTCATCAATGGTTGTGACGGCAATCGGGGGTATTGTCGCAGCACCGGCAGGCTGCCCCCCAGCGGGTGTCGCGGCTGCGGCAGGTGTGGCTGCAGGCACGGCCGCAGCGTCACCGGATTTAACGACCTCGGCGACCTGTGCGTGGAGGGGGCGCGATGCCGCGAAGGAGACCATGATGATCGCAAAAACAGCGATCCGACCGACCAACGAACCCGCTTCGGTTTCTTTTGCAGATTCCGGATAGATGCCTCGGAAGTCATTTGTTTCGGGCATCATGGTGCCACTTTCTTCGATCGCACTCGTGGTTTTGCGGGGGTGGTCGCGGTCGGCGGCACAGCACCCGCTTTGACTTCCGATTTCACTTCTGTTTTCGATTCCTTCGGCGATGGCACTTTCGGCACCGGTTCCGATTCTTCGGCCTTTTTCTCGACGGCCAGCCGTTTGTAATACGCTTCCAGAATCGCCTGATAATGAGGTGGGAAGCCTTCCGTCAGTGATTGCAAAATGCGATCACGTTCGTGAGCTGGCAATTCACCCCAGCGGTTCCCCTGCTCACGAGCTCCGTGCAGATCGCCCATGCCACCCGGTCCTTTTCGGATCGTCGAGGAATTAGCGGGCATCGACGGATTGGGATTGATCCCTTCCCCCAGCGATTTCTTCTCTTTTTCCAGTTCTGCGATCAACAGATCCAGTTTCGAGACGGCGGCTTCTTGAGGGTCCTGCGTCGGTTTGTCAGTCGTTTTCTTCGAGAGCTGATTCGCCGCGACTTTCATTTCCTGGGTGACATCTTCCAGTGGTGTCCCGGTCGCGTCATCCTGTGCAAAGGACGATGCGGTCGCAGCGAGTACGGCCAGCACGGCGTATGCGAAATGTTTGTTTATTGTCATGGGGACGATTTCCGGTTTTTGGTGGTTGTTTTTCAACGTGGACATCCAGGGCCCCGGGATTCAAGGGGACGATTGCGGCAAGTCGTTGGCTCGTTCAACGGCAATTCGTTCGGTGACATCGTGGACATCTTCCTGACGTCCTTGCAGTGCTTCAATCCGGCGTGTGAGTGCTGTCGGCAGATCCTTTGCTTCGCCCGGACGGCGACTGTCGACATCCCTGGTATCGCGATTCACCCGAACCTGAAGCATCCGCACCATTTTCAGTTCCGCGATGATCTGGTTGAGCTGACGTTCTCGTTCCGAGCGGCTTTTACCGTTCCCGGCATTTCCGTTGCTCCCGTTGTTTGAAGGGAGTTGTTTCATAGCGTCGAGCAATGATTGCAGGTCTTCTTCGATCTGTTTCTCAGCAGTAATCACGTCTGCCGAGGCGTCCGCAGTGGCGAGCCGGTCTTTGATTTCGACCATCCCTTCCGTGACGCTGCGCAACGCTGCAGGCAGCGCGATACCGAATTCAGTCTCTTCCACGAGCGAAGTCAGTCCTTCGCCC
>JANXOO010001131.1 GCA_025353525.1 Schlesneria sp.
CCACCATGGCGCCGATCCCGCTCATCTTGGGCAGCTTTAGCCCGTTCACGCTGATGACCGTGCTGATCGACCCGTGGAAATACGCCCAGGACGTATACAAACCGGAAGAAGTGTTCAGCAACCGAATCGTCGTCTTTCTCTTCGGCTGGGGAGCCGTCGCGGCGTACGCGGGAATCGTCTGGGCGATGTACAAATCGATGGTGAAGAATTTTGATATGACGATTCGGAAGCAGTCGAGGTAGGTTGTTTGCCAATTCAGTTTTCCATGAGTTGTAGAGTGTTCACCCCCGTAGAATCAAACGTGTTCGAGTGAGTTCAAACGCTGCAATTGTTCTGTTGCAGTAGGCTTCATTGTCGACAGTCGTTGCAGGATTTGTTGAACCCGCGTTCCGGGCAACTGCGTTGAAATTGTAGCCGTTGTAAAGCGGCGCCTGATCGATATAAGGAAGAATCGAAATCATGAAGCTCCCGTTGTGCCAGTCGAGTTGGCCTGTGACCCAAGTATTGATCGCAGCAGTTGGGAAAGACTTGAAGGTGTCATGGTAATTGTGCAAGGCCAATCCCAGTTGCTTCATTTGGTTCTTGCATTGCGTGCGGCGTGCCGCCTCTCGCGCCTGTTGGACAGCAGGCAGCAACAAGGCGATCAGAACTGCAATGATGGCGATGACCACCAGAAGTTCAATCAGTGTAAATCCAGAGCGACGCAGACGAGCAAAATTCATTTAAAAGTCCTTAAACGATAGCCAAAAATGAATGAACCGAGACATCCTCGATTCAAGAGAATGCAAATTCATTATCCCATCACCCACTACTTTGAAGTGAAAAATTTATTGGGCGTGGCTAGGGATTTCAAAATCTGTATTGTTGAGTATTTAAGAAACGGGAAGGGAAAGATCAATTCCCAAAGTTGGTGATTTCGCTTTTTTTTAAAAAAACTAATCGGATCTTCACGAGACTTTCTTTTTCGATATGATTGATCAGACATCGGTTGGACGGGACGTTAGCATCGGTTTACCTATTACTACTGTCCGATCTCCAAGAATTGTTGCAAGATGTTTTGCAATAAATGGTTACAACCGAAGAGGTCTCGGATGAACCAACCATACGTCCTACAGAGTTCAAGCCGACGTTTTCACAAATCACCTGAAATCACTGGACATTTGCGATCAAGGGTCTTCTGGTTGAGTGGATTGCCGTAACTCCATCACACCTGGAATTCGGCAACTGTTGTTTGCCGCAAGATACTACTGAGAAACATGTTGCAGCATTTTCCTGCTGACTGACTTTGACCGGACAGTAGAACTATAAAAAATGCCAAGAAAAAATCAGAAACGCAAACGTGTTTTCGCAACTTTTTATTTGATTGCTGTTGTTTCTGGTTGTCAAGGCACATCCACGGCTCCCAGCTCAAATGGTTCGCACTCGAACCGAAGTAGGCCAGATGAGTCTCGCACTATCGCTGCCCCCGCAATAGCGGACCAGGAATCTGCCGATTCCGTACAATTTCTCGAAATTGCTTTGACCTCAGGGGTCGATTGGACTCCTGGAAATGGCGAAGAGGCTGGAAATCTTGCGATACTGGAATCGTTGGGGAGCGGCTGTGCAATTGCCGACTACGACCAGGATGGCCAGTTGGACATTGCAATTGCAGGCGGAGGAATTTTTGGGTCGCGACACGAGATTTTATCGAGCCCAGTCGCTCTCTATCGGCAGGCCGCCCTTTGGAGGTTTAGCCAGGTCGCTGCAACAGCCGGATTAACGCCGATTCGTCACTACAATCACGGTATCAATGCCGCAGACGCCAACGAAGATGGGTTTCCTGACTTTCTCATCACGGGGTTCGGCGGATTGCAATTGTTTCTTAATCGCGGTGATGGAACGTTTGTCGATGGCACCGATGAAGCTGGACTGTCCGACACGGGTTGGAGCAGCGCGGCTGCCTGGGGCGATGTGAATCGGGATGGGGTGCTCGATTTGTTCGTTGGCCATTACGTCAATTGGTCGTTCGACAATCATCCAACGTGCGTTCACGGTGCGACTGGACAACGGATTATCTGTGCTCCTTCGTCGTTTCAAGGTTTGCCCTGCTTGATCTATCTGGGGAACGGTGACAGCACATTTTACGAGGCCAGCAGGGAATTGGGCATCGATCAGAACGGCAAGACACTGGGGGCTGTCATGGCCGATCTCGATGGTGATGGCCAGCTTGAAATCTATGTTGCAAACGACACCGTCCCCAATCACCTCTACAAACGGCAACCGTCCGGAGCGTTCAAAGAGGTAGGCTTGGAGAATGGGGTCGCACTGGGGGAAAAGGGCGAGTCCGATGGGAGCATGGGTGTTGACGTTGGTGATTTGGACGGTGACGGTCGACTCGACATTTGGGTTGCCAACTTTGAAAATGAGAGCTTCGCATTTTATCGAAATTTAGGAAGTGACATCTTCAATCACAGTAGTCGCGCGTACGGAGTGACGGCGGTGGGAAGTATGGCGGTGGGATTTGGGACAGTCATCTTCGATGTTAACGGTGACGGTTTTGAAGATATTTTTTGTACGAACGGCCACATCCACGGTCCAGGCCATCCAACGGAACGGCGACAAGCCCCATTTCTTTTCTTGAACGAGCAAGGCAAACGATTCAGGAATATCGCCCCCACCTCGGGGGATTATCTGCGTTCCAAACACTTAGGTCGCGGAGTCGCCTGCGCAGACCTCGACGCTAACGGGTCTCTGGATCTGGTCGTGACTCATTCTAACGAAGGGACGGCACTGCTGCGGAACGATACACCGATTGATCAATGGATTTCCGTTCGTCTGATTGGCCGAACGAGCCCGCGGTCGGCGATTGGTGCTCGCGTCACGACCATCACCAGTGAACGTATGCAGATGAAAGTTGTTCGAGGCGGGGGGAGTTATCTCTCGACAAACGATCTTTCTGTCCATTTCGGCTTAGGGAATTCGACATCGGTTGAGTCGGTCGAAATTGATTGGCCGTCTGGAATGCGACAACGAGTTTCACTTCCTCCCACCGGGCAGCGCCTGACGATTGTCGAACAAGATGCCGGTGTGAAGTGAGTGGTTCGAAAAAAAGGTGATAAATCGAATGGCACGAACTTGGATCGTAAGGTGTTATGACATAATTTATTGCCGCAGGGGCGGGGGCACATCCAATACTGTTCGGCACGCCATTTGATATGATGTGGTTCGAGACTTTCGCAAGTCGATTCGACGCGGTTTATCGTCGGTCATTGATTCGACGATGGCGGTTGGACGCCGCGAATCGCCGATTTGACCGTCGCTTTTTAAGCAGATGTTTGGGAAACTAAACGGGGATAGGAACTACGGGGACACAGCACGTTTGTAAAGATTCGCCAAAGGCGTGGGTCAGCATGCGCAGCGCGAAGGGGCGTGCGATGCAGCGTTCTGTTTGGCGGGTTGTTCGTTTCGACGAAACGGCGGAGGTTCGTGTCAGTTTAGGA
>JANXOO010001139.1 GCA_025353525.1 Schlesneria sp.
CAACAACAACTCGGTGAGGTACGATCCATCCTGTCCCGTAATCCCGGTAATAAACGCAACTCGAGTCATAGGCGTGGCGATTCGCTCGGAATAATCCGCAAGAGGCTTTATCTTAACGCGACGGGTTGAGTGACACTTTCAAGCATCTCTGCGAGAGGATCGTGATCGTCGCTTGTGCGCTGAGCCTGCTTGATTGTCGTCAGCACTATCGTCGTCCGCGTAGTACGGATTGTCATCCTGACTGCCCGGGCGTGAACTATAGCGATCTTCGTAACCACCGTAACCGCCGTAACCTCCGTAACCCCCATAACGGCCGTAGCCATATCCATATCGCGACGTTTTACCAACACCGTTGACCACGACTCCTAAAGTGTTTCCACCGAGTGTCGCGAGCAATTCAGTCGCCCGAGCAGCCTCACCACGGGATCGCTTCGACAATCGAATCGTCAACAAAACACCGTCGACTCGAGCTGCCACCGCGCTCGGGTCAGTCACCGCGAGTAGCGGAGGTGTATCAATGATGACAAAATCATACTGCTCCCTGAGGATATTCAGCAATTCTTCAAATCGTCGAGAAGTCAGCAATTCACACGGGTTGTTAGGGCGCGGTCCACACGGAAGGCACCATAAGTTTTCCACTTCAGTCAACTGAATTGCATCTGGCAGTTCGGTTTCTCCGCTGATTACCGATGACATGCCGACGGACCTGTCAAGTCTAAACAGATCATGAATTCGCGGTCGACGGAAATCGGCATCGATTAACAATACTCGCTTTCCCGATTGGGCGATCGAGATTGACAGATTAGCGCTGAGCGTTGTTTTTCCATCTCCTGGATTAGGGCTGGTAATCTGTATCACCTTATGTTTTTCACCACGCGTGCTGAAGTAAAGTGAGGTACGAATGGCTCGGTAGGATTCAGATAATCGCGACTTGGGCTTGAAAAACGTGACTAGCGTCTTGTCCAGCGTTGAGTCCCGCGATACGCCTGTGGACTCCCGTTGAATTACGGGAATATGCCCCACAATCGGCAAGCCAAGGTGTTCGCTGACTTCTTCAGGACTACGGTAGGTTTTATCGTTGGCTTCAGCCAGATATCCGAGTCCGAACCCAAATGCAGCACCGAGTATGGCCCCTAGCAAGATCGACTGAATAAAATTCGGTGCAACATGAACTCCGAGTCGTGCTGGCGATATAACTGCGGTCTTATATCCACCATAATCTTGCAGAAGATTCAGTTCATCGAGCCTTTTCACCACTCCGTCATACAACTTCGCCTTGTTTTCAAG
>JANXOO010001174.1 GCA_025353525.1 Schlesneria sp.
GTTCGTCTCCCAGGTCGGCCCCCGCAAAATTCCTTGCTCCAAAGCCACTCTTAACCTCCGTCATGACTGCTCGGTCCATCGTCGGACGGCCCAACCCTCGTCAAAAGGATTGAACTCGTCCTGGTACGGCAAGTCCCGTCATGTGGACATCAAATGCCTGGATTTTCTCCTAACTGCAACCGACAATCGCAGTTACCGCCCGACACACGTCGCCTAGCGAAACGATTACAGAACAAAAATTGTGCCAAGAAGTCAGGCCTCGCCCTCCCATGATGCGGATTCGGCTTTCCTTGCTTGTCGTCTCTGTGTCTTGTGGTTAAACCTCTTCCTGCTTTTGACGAATCGTCGCAATTAAAGAGCCAATCAATTGAACCACAGCAGGCTCGCGAGATTGCCGGTATCCTGCGGGATTGGGCGAAATTTCGCAGGGTGATCGTGTGACTGTGGGTTGGGGGCCGTGCTCTCGCTAGAATACAGATCGCCGCGTCTAAGCGGAGCTTTGAATATTTTCAGGCGAACGACAACTGCGAAAAAGGTGCAGAGATTTGAACTACGATGCGTACGACAACCCGTTGATCGGACGGTATGCCTCCCCGGAGATGAGTCAGCTTTGGTCTCCTCAGACTAAACATTCGACATGGCGACGGTTGTGGGTTGCTTTGGCCGAGTCTGAACGCGAATTGGGACTCGATATCACTCAAGGTCAGGTGGATGAACTGCGAGCCCATATTGACGATATCGATTTTGTGGCCGCCGCTGATCACGAAAAACGATTGCGCCACGATGTGATGGCTCACGTTCACGCTTACGGAGACATTTGCCCATCGGCCAAACCGATCATCCACCTTGGAGCGACAAGTTGCTATGTCACAGACAACACAGATCTGATCCTGATGCGGCGCGGGCTGGAAATGCTGCGTGCAAAACTGGTTGCGACCATCGACCGGCTGGCTCAATTTGCCGCCGAATATCGCGACCTGCCGTGTCTTGGTTTCACACATCTGCAACCCGCTCAACCCGTGACCGTTGGCAAACGGGCAACACTGTGGTGCTACGATTTGGTCCTTGATCTGGATGAACTGGAGCATCGCATTTCGAGTATCAAGCTGCGCGGCGTCAAAGGGACAACGGGAACGCAGGCCACTTTCCTGGCTCTTTTCGACGGCAATCACGAGAAAGTCGAAGAACTGGACCGGATCGTCTGCCGTAAACTGGGATTCGACGCTGCATATGCCGTGACGGGACAGACGTATTCTCGCAAGATCGATTCTCAGGTCATCGACGTGTTGGGCGGACTATCGCAATCAGCGCACAAGGCGGGCAGTGATCTGAGACTGCTTCAAAGCCGCAAGGAAGTGGAAGAACCGTTCGAGAAGCAACAAATCGGTTCGTCGGCGATGGCGTACAAGCGGAACCCGATGCGTTCGGAACGGATGTGCGGATTGGCACGGTTTGCGATGAGTCTTTCATCGTCGGCCGCTCAAACGATGGCCAATCAATGGATGGAACGGACACTCGACGATAGTGCAAACCGGCGTCTGACGATTCCCCAGTCGTTCCTTGCCGTTGACGCAATTCTGATCCTCTACCGCAACGTGGTTGAAGGGTTGGTCGTCTATCCCAAAGTCATTGCAAAACACCTCGACGAAGAATTGCCGTTCATGGCTACTGAAGAAATTCTGATGGCGGGCGTTCGTGCCGGAGGTGACCGCCAGGAATTGCACGAGCGAATCCGCGTCCACAGCATCGAGGCCGGGAAACAGGTCAAGGAACATGGCCGTTCGAACGACCTGATCGAACGCTTGAAATCGGATTCGAGCTTTGTCAACGTGGATGTGACAGGGGCACTCGATCCGCGTCGATTCATTGGCCGAGCACCCGAGCAAGTCGACCGCTTTATCGAAGACCTGGTCGATCCGATTCGTCGAAAATATGCGAGCGAGTTGAATCGAAAAGTTGAGGAACTACACGTTTGACACGGGAGTCGTCTATGCCCAGGCTTCTCGACTGCCTTTGCGCCGGGATTGTTGTCGCTGATACCGTCTGCCAACCGATTGCCAGGATCCCTCCACAGGGTGGACTGGCAAAGACCGAACGTGTCGAGTTTTCGATCGGAGGATGTTCGGCCAATCTGGCAGTTGATTTGGCGCGTCTGGGTTGCAGCGCCGGAATCTCCGGATGCGTGGGTGACGATCTTTTCGGACGCGAAGTCCGCGATCGTTTGACCGCGTCCGGTGTCGATGTCACGAATCTGGAACTGAGCACCACAGCACCGACCAGCAGCACGTTCGTGTTGAATGTCGTGGGTGAGGATCGGCGTTTCATTCACTGTGTAGGTGCCAATGCCGAGTACGACGGAGCTCGCGTGACGGAAGAGGCGATTCGGAATGCGAAAGTGCTGTATGTCGGCGGGTTTTGTCTGCTCGATTCGCTGACGCCTGACTGCGTCGTGCGGTTGTTTCGAATCGCCCGCGAAAACGGCATCACAACGGTGCTTAATGTTGTCTTGCCCGAAGCAGCCGATACGGTGGCATGGCTGAAACCGGTACTCCCCTGGACCGATTACTTCTTTACGAACGACGATGAAGCTGGCCGGATCACCGGGCAAACGGTTCCCGAGCGGCAGGCCGAAGGATTGCGGTCCATGGGTACAAAAACGGCGGTCGTGACGCTGGGCGAACGTGGTTCTGTTCTGATCGGTCCCGAGACCCGGTTGAAAGCAGGGATTTATCCCGTCAAGGCGATCGACGGAACCGGAACAGGCGACGCATTCGCTGCCGGATTCCTTTTCGGGCTTCTTCGAGGCGAAACGGTCAGCCAATGCTTGAAGTACGGAACGGCGATGGGAGCCAGTTGCGTTCGCTCAATGGGAGCAACCACCGGCGTTTTCAACAACGTTGAACTTGTCGAATTCGTCCGGGCTCACTCGTTGTCGACGGAATCCTGGTAGTCTCGGTCTTGCTTGCCGAAGGTGATTTGCCACGGGACGAAAGGCGGCCCGACAATTGAATTCTCACATCCGGTTGATATTTTTCGTGACCCGATTTCCGGCTCGTTCAGCACTTTCATTCCCGGGATCCAGCTTGAGTCGCGGAAGAAAATGTTATGTCCCCATATTACGTTGTCAGATTGAAGACGCACGAATAAAACGGAGGTCGATCTACCCTGATATAGAAGTTTGACAAAGCACCTGACACCTCAAGGTGTCAGTTCCTGCTCGACTAACTTTCCAATGAAACGCGGATTTTTCGACCAGGAATCTCCCCATCGGGCCGCCATGATTCCCAAATCATAGTCCCCTTGATTGACAATTTCCTGTTTGGCAATTGACCAATCACTCGTCCCGGAAAGCGCAAGATGTAATTTGTGAATGTCCATTCCAAAGCTGGCACCGAAAGAAAAGAAGCCACCGAAATGGTGCGTCTGATCCGTCCATTCGTTCCCGGGGGCTGAGTCCCAAAACCGCTCCTTCAGACCTGGGGGACCAATCTTTGAACTCACCGGGCCATGAATATTGACTTTCGGATCAGTGTGTTCGGTCGGATCGACTGGGCTGAAACGATCGGCGAAAACCCAGCAGATTACGCCGGGCACGTCGAAAGCACTTACCGATTTAATGCTGAGCATATCAAAACTCCTTTTCTTACTCCCTGCTTCGGACAACAAGGTTAAAAAGTCGAGAGTCGATCCGATGCATTTCGCAGTATGGTTCTTCCCGGGACCGTTCATCGCCCAGTTACGCGTGAGCTTTGCGAAGTAATTGGAAGTCGATGTTGAGCCGATTCCGG
>JANXOO010001189.1 GCA_025353525.1 Schlesneria sp.
CCGGAATCGCGACTTCTGTTTTTCGAGCATTGCCAGCAACAGGTCGCGTTCGCGAATTGACGGAGGTCGCGCGACACACCGCCGAAATGCAAACGTCAGTCGGGCCGCGTCGTCGGTCCCTCCGTCTTTCAACGTCCGCAGGGCCAGTCCGCGAGCGGCTTCCATAAACAGCGTTTCGTTCAGGGTTGTCAGTGCCTGCAACGGGGTATTCGAACGAGGGCGTCTGACGCACGACGAATCGGCGTTTGGTGTGTCAAAGTTGGTCAGCATGGGATAGGGCGTCGAGCGTCGCCGAAACGTGTACAGCCCGCGCCGGTAACGGTCAGGACCGGTCGCGTCGATCCATGTGAACGGGCCGTAACTGGACGGCGGCTGAAACAGAAATGCAGGTGCCGGCGTAAAGACGCTGGGGCCACCCAGCGTCAGGTTCAGCAGCCCGCTGGCACTCAGGGCAATGTCACGCACGACTTCCCCTTCTGCACGCAGTCGCGGTCCCCGGGCGAGCAGCCGATTGAACTGATCGCGTTCGAACGATTCCGGGGTTTGGCGACTTGATTGCCGGTAAACCGAACTCGCAAGGATCAGTCGGTGAATGTGCTTCAGGCTCCATGGGCGCATGTCCGTTTCACCAGGAAGTTGAAGCGACGGTTCCATCAACTCGACCGCCAGCCAGTCGAGTAATTCCGGATGACTTGGCGGTTCACTTTGAGTCCCGATGTCTTCGCTGGTGCTCACAAGTCCGGTGCCAAAATACGCCTGCCAGACGCGGTTCACGATCACGCGAGCCGTTGTCGGACTGCGTCGGTCGACCATCCAGCGAGCCAAAGTCAACCGGTTCAGCTCGCCGTCGCCAGCGGGTGCAGCCAGCGAATGCAGCGCAGACGGAACACCGGGCGTGACCGGCCTGTCAGGCTTGAGGAAATCACCTCGCGTGAGGATTCGCGTATCGCGAGGTGACTCGCGGTGCTTCAATGTGAGTGTCGTCGATCCAGCAGGCCATTCGCGCCATAGCGATTCGATCTGCTCGTTGGCTGATTGGAAATCGGGAACCGTCGTTCGCCAGTACGAGAAGATGGCAGATGTTTGCAAGTCCGAACGACTGTCCTGGTTGATCGCCAATGCGTCTCGAATCGCGGTTGGTATCGGTTCGGCGATGGCGTCCGGTTTTGTCGTTACCGACAGCCGAAATCGTCCGAGATTGTTGTTCATGTTGTCGTCGCTGTTCCATCCGCCGTGGTTTTGTATGAGGGCGATATTCAGCGTGGTCCCTCCTTCAAAGCCGAACGGTTGATCCGCGACGAAGACCGCATTTCGAGAAACGTTGCGACGGCCGGGCCCGGCATCGATTCCCCACGCGGTGTCGTCTATTCCATCAATGGCAAAATCGACTGGACCGGTCACGCGCCGCTTGTTTGACTTGTTGTCGAAGTTCGGCTCAAGAACCCGTTCCGGGTTGGAATAGTCTGCCGTTGCCCTGACGAATTTGATGTGGCGTTTGTTTTCCGGGTGCGACGTTTCGATCGCTTCAACCGTAATTTCCGACAGAGCACACGTCCCCATGAACGAGCGTCCCGGGCCGTTGCACGGAAGGTTGGCATCGTTCATCAGTTCCAGCCTCACAGCGGTCATTCCCTGCACACTCGTTTCGCCCCGAAGCGTCGTCGAGAATTGCGTCGGAGCATATCCCTGGGCCAGGATCGAGCCATCACCCATATCGAAGTAACGTTGGCTGTTGTCGCCCGAATTGGCGAGTTGAAGAGTCGTCCATTCGGACCGGGTCGCCCCTGCTGCCCTGGCCGCATCGCCGCGCACGCCCTGGAGAGTCACGTTTTCTGCTTCCCACCTGGCAAGTCGGTCGCGCCATTCCGTCGTTGACTCCTTCAATTGCCGTTCGATTTCAGCGATTCGGGCCAGCAATCCGGCGATCGTGACCTGTTCGTCAGAGGTGTAGACGACGCGCTGCTCCTCGTGATCGTTGTTGATGAACGCGAATAACCGATAATACTCTTCGTGGGTGATCGGGTCGTACTGCCCCGTGAAGGCG
>JANXOO010001237.1 GCA_025353525.1 Schlesneria sp.
GGGCGAAGAATCCTGGATTGCTCGAGCTGCCGAACGGATGATGCTCCCGCTGTTGAAACGACTCGTTCCGGACATTATCGATATTCATCAGCCGTTTTCGGGTGCCGGTCGCAATCTGATGTTCGTCAGCATTCGCAAATCGGTCGGCCATCAGGCTCGCCGTGTTCTGCATTCACTTTGGGGAATGCATTCGGTCGGAGCCACAAAAATCATCGTCGTCGTCGATGCTGAAATTGATGTCCGACAAGAAGACCAGGTCTGGTTGACCGTTGGCAACAATGCGTGCCCGGATCGGGATTTCATCCGGTCGGATGGTCTTCTGCGCGATGACGACTACACTTCGTTAACGGAATCGCTCGCCAGCCAAGTGGGGATCGACGCGACCAGAAAAATTCACGGCGAATCGGAACGTGCCTGGCCTCAGTCACTGGTGACTTCGGCGGAAACGGCGGCACAGATTGCTGAACGCTGGAACGAATTCGGATTGTGAGAAACGCTGCATGTCGACCACCGTTGATAAATCGGAAGCCCGGGTCCGCCAGATGTTTGGCGAAATCTCGGGCCGCTACGATCTGATGAATCATGTCCTTTCGGGCGGCGTCGATTTTTATTGGCGCTGGCGGACAATCCGTGCGGTCGCTCCTGTCGGAACAACTCCGATTCTTGACGTCTGCACGGGGACGGGCGACCTGGCCCTGGCCTACTGGAAAGCGGGGAAAGGAAAAATCCCTGTGATGGCGACCGACTTTACTCCGGAAATGCTGCGACTGGCCGAAGGCAAACGCGACCGGCAGTGGGGCAAGCAGATCGCAGGCGGTGCATCGCCGTTGACGTTTCTTGAAGCCGACACACAAAAGTTGCCGTTCGAGGATGACCGTTTTCAAATTGTTTCCGTCGCCTTCGGCCTGCGTAATGTCACGAATACGGAACTGGGCCTGAAAGAAATGATGCGCGTCTGTCAGCCGGGAGGACGGGTTGCGATTCTCGAGTTTTCGATGCCGTCAAATCCGGTGTTCAACCTGATTTATCGCAACTACTTCAAATACATTTTGCCGCGAATTGGTCAACTGTTCGCTCGCAACAAACAGTCGGCCTACGATTATCTGCCAGCATCCGTTTCCGAATTTCCATACGGCCGGGCGCTTGCCGACAAACTGGAAGCGTGCGGCCTGACGAACGTCACCTGGTCACCGCTCACGTTTGGCATCGCCACACTCTATATCGGGTACAAGCCGAACCCGGTCGTTGCCAATCAGCCGATGGCCAATTCTATATGAGCGAACGGCCGCGGATACCGACGAATCTGATCACCGGTTTTCTCGGTGTGGGCAAGACGAGCGCCATCAGGCATCTGATCTCCCAAAAACCGGCCAGTGAACGTTGGGCCGTTCTGGTGAACGAATTTGGCGAGGTCGGGATTGACGGTGCCATCATCGAGGCTGCCGGTGCGGACGGGGTCGCCGTCAGCGAGATTGCGGGCGGCTGTTTTTGCTGTTCGTCTGATTCGCCCGTCGAATTCACTTTGATGGAGCTGATTCGCCAAACGAATCCGCAACGAGTTTTAATCGAGCCAACAGGTCTGGGCCATCCCGCGAAGGTACTCGACACGTTGCGCGGGCCGTGGTTTCGGAATACGATCGATTTGCGAGCGACAATTTGTCTTGCCGACGCCTCCGATTTTGCAAATCCCCAGGTGACGAATGTCGAAGTCTTTCAGGACCAGATTCACATGGCGGACATCGTCGCCGTGAATAAACTCGATCGAACCGACCCTGTGCGACTCGAACGGTTCC
>JANXOO010001278.1 GCA_025353525.1 Schlesneria sp.
AAATATCGTCGCGAAGACGCTGACTTATCTGACCAATCAGCAATCACGGATGAATTATCCGTCCTACCGACAAGCCGGTCTTCCCATCACTTCCAGTCACATCGAATCGACGGTCAAACAGATCAATCAGCGAATGAAAGGAACGGAAAAGTTCTGGACCGAATCCGGTGGCGAAGCACTCTTGATACTTCGGGCAGATCAACTCTGTGATACGGCCCCCATGGAGCCATTCTGGGCCAGACGAGCTAAACGTGCTTCTGGCACAAGAACTTAAGCTCAGAGGACTACGCCGGCTGCGATCTGAGCAAATTCGCAAAGTGCGACGCACGCCCGAACTAAACTTTCACAGATTGCCTGAAGTACGAACAGCCCGAGATCGTTTGGCAGCCTTATTTCGCTCAGGCACAGGGTGTGTTACAACGAAGTTTGCTGCAATAGCAACTGCAAAAATATCCCCGGCTGCTTGTCAAAAATCGGATGACAGAATGGATGACAGAATGACGGTCGAAGACAAACAAACGGAAGTAACAAGACGGTTTTCGTTCGCGACCCGGTCGCTTGTACCCGAACTCACGCGAATTTCTGACTCGTTTCTCGATTGGGAACGGAACAAGGAAAAAACGGAGTTCACCATTGATCGCCATAAATTTTCCGGCACCGATGCATGCAGCTATTTTCGCGAGTTGCTGACGATCAAAGCCGATTGGGTTGTCAACGTGGATGAAGACGCTTTCTTGCTTGACCATCAGGAACTTTACCGCCTGATCCGATTCATGGACAGCAGCGGATTCGCAGCTTGCGGAATGTCGGATGGCGGGACTGTTTCAATTCGTAAACATAATCCGGTCGCCTGCAATGCCTTCTTTAACGTCTTCGATATGCGACGGGTACGAAAGGTCTGGTCCGATTGGCCCGTTGCTTTGAAAAGCCCGTTTCGGCCTGAATTCAAAAACTCAATCCCGGAATTTGCCCGCAAAACCGAAGCAGCATTCGACGACTTCGAACCGTATTATGGACTATTTTTCGCCCTCCTTGAGAACGAAGAACCGATTCTTTATTTGCCTGCCAGGGACTGGCCCGACGGGATTTCGACGCTCCTTTTGTCGCCGTCGAATGCCCCGCTGGTCCTGCATGCCTGGTACGCCCGCGAATGGAACGATGATCCGCAAACCCGCAAGCGGATCGTTGAATTGGCCGATGACGCTCGCATGTATCGCAGTCGACTCTTTGAACAGCCGGGATTGCCATGACCTGAAAACTCG
Source organism: Schlesneria sp. (assembly GCA_025353525.1). Taxonomy (GTDB): domain Bacteria; phylum Planctomycetota; class Planctomycetia; order Planctomycetales; family Planctomycetaceae; genus Schlesneria. Next base: position 1,263 of record JANXOO010001278.1, read on the forward strand.
TCTTTTGAAACGCTATCGACCGACCACCAGTAGTAAGTCATCCCACTGGTTTTTCCGTGATCTCAGGTCGACACAGCGCGATTCAGGAATCGCCCGCAACAGCAATCGCAAATCCAGTTCGCCCGAAATGTCCTCAATCACGTAGACGCCCCCTTCAGAAAGAAACGGTTCCAGCGAATACCAGGCGTGCAACATCTCGACGACCCGATGCGAGCCATCATCTACAATCAACTCGAATGGTCCGCGTTCGTGACCAATGACTTCAAGCGACCCCGCGTCCAGCACCGAGGCGCAGAACGTGGTGATTCGTTCCTCACCAACCAGCATCGCGTTCGGATTCACATCGATTCCGTACACCTGGGCCGACGGAAATCCCGCTGCCCATGCCCTCAGCGATGCTCCGGAATGAACGCCGATTTCCAGTATCGAATTCGCCTGGCGGTCGGGGAACAGGTCGTCGTAAAAAGTGCCGTAGCTGTGCCAGGTGTTCTTGTCGGAACCGAACCGGTCAAAAAGCGTTCCCAGTGATTCCACGACATCTCCTTCGATCAGATCACATCGAGATAACCGGCCCACTGGGCCATCCACCGTTCGTAACAGCCCGTAAAATGCAGGATGCCCGGCGTTTCGCCGCTCGATTTGTCGATCAACCTCCCTGGCTGCAGATCGAATACCGGGTTGTCAGTCAATTGGTAGCAGTATTCGCAACAGATTGAAGCGAAGATTGAAAACGTCGGGTCGAGTTCAAACGGGAATAATCCGAGCACCCGGGCCGCTTGCCAGTACCACTGATCGTCGAGGTTCTCGGTCCACCATTCTCGGACAATCTCAAGATTCCCCTCGCCACGTATCAAACGTTCTCGCAACTCCTGCAACGAATCGAGTGCGGAAATCAGTTCCCGCCGTTCGCCCATGAACGCCCCGGCACATGTCCAGTTGCGACCGCGATGTAACGCGGGAAATTGCGACGACCAGCCTTGCGACCGCACGGGATAACATCCCGCCTCGGCACTGGTCACAATCGGCGAATTCAACGCCGCAAATTTCTGCTCGATCCGCGTAAGTCCGCCAGAAAAGATCGAATCTTTGGCGTCGACATAGATCACTCGACTGACGGCCGCAGGCAGTTCGTCGATCCAGGTGCGCAAACGATTGATTTTGCTTTCAATGTGATTGACATAGTTCTGCCCGACACCCCGAACGGTCAACCAGATTCCGTGCTTGCGTGCCGAACGGGCAAACAAATTGAAGCGATCAGGAAGTTCGTCTGCTTTGTAGCACCCGATGGCGATCACAGCCGTCGTCGACTGAACGGCCGAAAATGAGGCGGGGCGAAGCGCCCAAACCGGATGTCGCCCGCGAGGCTTACTGCCGTGATAAACCGTCTGCAAGACGTGAGTCCCTGCAGGGAGCGTCATGATTTCAGTCACTTCGCCGGGACGCCAAAGAGTATCGACATAATTTCCGGTCGCCCAGAACTCGACACTGTTACTGGGGTTCAAATCGCACGGGTTTACCCGGGTGCTGGCGTTCAGAAACCCGAACAGTTCGGCGGGTTGACTGAGCGTAATGGTCGCGACTGACGGAGCGTGCTCGCCGATGACCTGCCAGCCGTCGAGGCTGCGATGACATAACGCAGTCGGTTGGCCGGTGTCGGGATGCCCCTGTCTGCCGCCAGAAAATTCACCGGCACTCACCTTGTTGTCGATCACGAAAAACAGAGGGTCGGCCTGAATCCGGATCCCGGAATCGCGGGGATGATTCAAGTAAGTCTGTTCGGAATCTTCAATATCAGGTGCATAATTTCGGTCGAAGTCCAGACCAACGTGTTCGGTGTACCACAGGTGGCCGATCGTACTGACCTTTCCCAGATGGTCTGCCAGACTGGGGTTGTGATAGAAACAAGGGAGGTTGGCGTCGAGGAAACATTGTGCAATGACCGCGTCGGTAGGACCCGTAAACTGGTCTTCGGCATATAGCGGCGAATAAGCCAGGATCATTTGGGCAGAGGATCTGGGCAGGCAAAATGCCTGGGTGCCCCATGTGTCGCGTCCCCGATTGGAAGCCACCCAACCCCGTCGGTGACTGACCAGACCCTGATCCCGGACGGGAGTGTACAAGGAAAAAAAACCCGCACGACGATTTTCGTCGATACCCCGCATCAGCGCTGCTCGAGCGCCGCGCGAAAATTCGACGTCATCCTCGCAGATCAGGAAATACTCTGCCGTCGTGTGTTCGAGTAACCACGCGAGACAATTCGTCCAGTTGCCGATAACGCCCAGTCGAACGTCGTTTCGATGAACGGTAACATTGACCAGGTCACCGATGTCACCGACACCCGGTTCGCAAAACAGATGCAACTCCTCGGCAAAACCACCCCGGCGAAGCCGGTCAACGGAGTCGCGAATGACAATATCGGGGCGCGGGGCCGTAATCATTCCCGTGGCAACCTGAATCCCCTGCACATTGTTGTCAGGTGGAGCCGCAGCGGGCCTCGGGAAAATAGCGATATTGTCTTCAGATCGCGAATGGCGATCCTTTTCTGTAACGGGAAGTACGACCGATGAATCAAATCCGCCGTTTGCGACGCTTCCACGCGATGCGATTTGTCCACACAAAGCAATCTGACGGGCGTCGATCAGTTGGTCATAAAAACGTCGCAGGGAATCGTCGGCGATCGGACGAGGAAGCAGCTGAAAGCGACCGTGTTCCGGTGCCGATTGCGGCTGAGTACCGGGCGAACCCGTATGCAGATAACGAGATTTCTCCCTGGTAATCAGGAACCGGTCGCGTCGTGAAAGTTGGCAGTATTCGAATTCGTCAGTACGGCATTTGCCAGCCGATTGATGGAATCTGCTCAAAAATCCCATGTCCTCACCGATGGTGATCGAAGGGTAGCCGCCAAGTTCCCTCCATTGCGACTTCGCAAAGATCCACATCGGATGCCCGTTGCGTTCGTTGGAACAGCTTGCATCGAGCAATACATCCTCTGCGGGATACGTCCAGCACTTGTCCGGACAATAAAACGGAACGTTTTGTGTTCTCATCTGCTCAACAGAAACTGAAAGTCGCCAGGGGAGGTAAATATCGTCATCGTCCCAGACGGCGATCAATTCTCCATGCGCCTGTTCGATCAGGAAATTGCGTTTTTCGCCGAGACTCGGAGTTCGGGTCTGTCTGTTGAAAACCCGAATTCGCAAGTCGCACGATTCGAGCACTTGCTGCGGGCAATCGTTCAGAATCAAAAGTTCTTTGGCAGGATAATCCTGCATCAGGAACATTGAAACCGATTCCTGGACATAATCGGGCCGCCCGTACGTTGGCATCACGCAACTAACCATCGGACAACTGTTGCTCTGATCAGTGCCGGACATTGAATGCGACTTCGTTGAGACCTGCCAGATTTCCATCGATGCCAACTTTTGGGAGTGAAAAACGGGGCTGGCGCCAGGTCTTCCTGGTGCCTGTCCTCGTTTTTCACCTGTATTTCACTAATCTTTTTTGCGACGCTTGTCGGAATCATCAAATCGGAGAG
>JANXOO010001308.1 GCA_025353525.1 Schlesneria sp.
CCCGAAACGGATTTACCCTCTTTCGGATACCACACTTTTCCGTGTCAACCCCAGGTTTTCATCACCCTGGCCGCGCCCTCCCAATGAAAACCACGCCCACGCAATAAGAACCTCGACCTCCCATTGGCTGCCTTGCTCACACATGAATCGCACAGCCTTCCGTATTTTTCGACAGGCAATTCCACAATGGCTCGACGATCTTCGGTTGCGGACGGACAGTCGTTGCGGTTTGCAACGACGCGATGGAGTCTCGTACTTCAGGCGAAAGATCGGCCGTCGCCCGATGCGGTCAATGCACTGGCCGACCTGTGTCGTGCCTACTGGTATCCGATTTATGCGCTGGTCCGGCGCCGTTCTCGCGACAGCCACGAAGCACAGGACCTGACACAAGAGTTTTTCGCCCGATTGCTCGAAAAAGATTTCCTTGACGATGTCGATCCTGCCCGATGTCGATTTCGATCATTTTTGCTCGCCGCCGTCAAACATTTTCTATTGAACGCATGGGACAAGGATCGCGCGTTCAAACGGGGCGGGGGGCTTCGCATCGTTTCGCTGAACGCCGGTTCGTTCGATTGGGATTCGGGAGAATCACGATTCCTGCTGGAACCGGTGCACGAATTGACGGCCGAACGTTTGTTCGAGCGACAATGGGCCCTGGCTCTCCTGGATCGGGTTCTGGGCCGACTTCGCGACGAAAATACTGAATCGGGAACACGAGCCCGATTCGAAGTACTGCAGCCATTTCTGTCGATCGACCGTGAGACCGCAAATTATGCAGACGCTGCCGAACGAATTGGTTCGACCGAATCGGCAGTCCGCGTCGCCGCACACCGACTTCGTAAACGTTATCGAGCCCTTTTGCGAGAAGAAATCGCGAATACGGTCGCTACACCGGATGAAATTGAAGACGAATTGCGGTATCTGTTCGACGTCTTGAAACGCTGAAGGAAATAGAAAACGCGAGGACACGATACGGCCGAACGCAATTGCGTGACGGTGTACTTCGCCGGTTTTTCTGATGATGTCATTGGAATCCGTCCATCAGTGTTTTGGTCGGTAACACGACGAAGTAGTCGTTAACGGGCTTGCACAACACCTTGCCTTCGCCGTGAAGTTTTAGAGCCACCTCCTTGAACAGTGTGTGAATCATGCCATGACAACTGTCGTCGGGTCGTGGCTTTTGACGCTCGATCCACCAGCTTGTCAGTTGAAGAGTTGTTGTTCCCGTATTGAGTGCCGATTGAGCGTACGTCGCTTCCAGAATTTGCTGTGGATCAATGTCCATACGCGGCGGTTGCGATCCGGAAGTACACTTTCCGACGAGTTGGCAAAGAACCGGGTGAGAAAGATAGCGTTCGTTTCGATGGTGCGATTCGTAGGCTTCCGCTACCGGGATTGCTCGTCCTTTTCCGGAAGGAAGTACGGCTTCGAGGTCGCCCGATCGAGCCAGTCCGATCACTGCTTCAAAAGCGTCGAGTGTCGAATACTGATCGAAATCGAGCATCAGAATCTCGAACCGGCCCGTCTGTAAGCGAAGGTTGTCCAGGTGTGATTGCGCAGTCTTTGTCAGTGCGAGTGGTTCTCGTGCGTCGACGATCAGAACGGCCTTGTCCGGACTTTTTTCCGATTGAAGCTCAAGCAGTATGCGACTGAGCATATTCGTGGCGCCCAGACCACTCGATGCATGGGCGACTGTAACTCCGACCTTCGTTTTTGTGGCAGGGGACGAGTCCGACACGTGATCCAGGAGCAACTGGAATGCGGGCCTGGGGCTGGATTTTTGAGGGACCATGGTAAATCCTGCCAGTCGGGCGTAGTGCCGATCCCGGAACGGAGCCGATGATTTGAGGCATGCTGTCAGGATCAATTTCAGTAACCCGACGACATTGCCCGCGTCAACCGGCAATTCTTCCGGTCGTAATCGTCGGGATTGGCAGTGCTCGGCAACTTTTGAATCGATTCTGGAATCGATCAACCTGATCGCATCGACTTTGTCGTCCTCACCCGGATCGAAGGGCCGATGGTCCACAACGGATGGGACGGTCGCTGGTTGAGCAGACGGTGTTCCCAGCCAGTCTGCGATGCCGACACGTCGCGCCGTTGAGCATTCCTGTTCCCATGCCGCTCCCGCCCGGTTGATTATCTCTCGGGGCCGCAAATCGATTTTCGTGTCGCCACTGTCGTCAAAAAACACCTGACTTGACCAACTGGTGCCCAGCGGAAAAAAAGGATCTGCCTGGCGTTTGGCGCTCACTTCCGGCAGCGTATCGAACGGGCACAGTGATGCGCCGAGCCGCGCGAGAACCATCGAACGGGCTTCATCACCATCGATCCCCGTGATGCCGATCGGGAACTGTCGAATCCGGTCCCAGCTCGCGCCAGCCACGAGGTTCTGGCGAAACCATTCCGCGAATGTCTGATCGACGCCACTCGTCACGATCATCAATCGGGGACAAGTATCCAGCAGTGCGTGGATCGTCGTCGACCAGCTACGAACCTGCTCTTCGTTAAGTGTATCGACCTGATCGAAACAGAGGATCAACGACCGGTTGCGAAACCCCGCGATCTGGCACAGAACCTTCAGGACCTCTTTCATCAGCTCGAAGTCTGTCGATGGACCTTCAGTACGTGCCGACGGTTTGATGTTCAGCCGCCGTTCTTCGTCGGCGTCGAGTGAATCGCCGAACAGCCATCGCTTTGCCAGTTCCGCCCGACCGTCAGCGGGCTTGCCGTTTCTGCGATTGAACACATCCTCGAAATACGTCCACAGAACGTTATAGATCGACCCGTTTAATTCCATGTTGTCGCACATCGCCAAATAAGCACGTCGCGCTTCGTTCAGGTCAACAGGCGGTTCAATGTTTTGCGTCCACATCGCTTCGTTGATCGTGGCGCTGATCAGCCGAAAGAGGCGCGTGTCGCCGGGAGCGGTG
>JANXOO010000435.1 GCA_025353525.1 Schlesneria sp.
CGTTGACGGTCGCCGGCGTCGCTGAAAAAGGGGGACAGGCACCAGGAAGACTTGGAGCCAGTCCCCGTTTTTCAGCGGACGGATTTTCAGGATTCGCCGAAATGATACCGGGGCGACAAGAAAGCCTGGCGGTTCGTGGCCCATTCGCATAGGATAATGCGAATGGGTTCGCTGTCATGCGACTGGCCAAATCAGGAAATACTCGTTGCTGAAAAACGGGAACAGATACCAGGAAGACCTGGAGCCAATTCCCGTTTTTCAGCCGGTAGATTTTCCACTTCCGGTCGCCTGAAAAGAAAATGCCGAAAAAGAGACAGGCACCAGGAAGACCCCCGGCGCGCCGGGGTCCCCATTTTTCAGCCGTCCGTTTTTGACACCATCACAGCAGGTTGCCATGCATCAATCCAAACGTGAGAGTACCGGTCGACTTTGTGCCGGTCCGCTGAAGCGGCGAGAATTCCTGTCAGCAGGGGCTTTGGGGCTTGGCGGGCTCTGCTTGCCAGATCTGTTTCGATTGCAGACGCAGGCGGCAAACGCCGGGACGAGCATTGATCAGGAAACGTCGGTGATCTTCGTGTGGTTGCCCGGCGGCCCTCCGCACATGGACATGTACGACATGAAGCCGAATGCTCCCGCCGAATATCGCGGGGCGTTCCATCCGATTGCCACCAATGTTTCCGGCATGGAAGTTTGCGAACTGATGCCGCTGCATGCGCGGATGGCCGATCGCTATTCGATCGTTCGCTCGGTCGCTCATACCTTCGCGGATCACGGTGGCGGCCACAAGCGGGTGATGACCGGTCGAATTCCGTTGACGCCTGTCGACACGGTTAATGATTCACCGGCGGCGGGTTCGATCGTTGCCAAATGCCGCGAAGGGAAGATCAGGGCCATTCCCAATTATGTTTCGCTGAACCCCGGCGGTCGTATTGGTGATGTGTTCGCACAGGGAGCGGCCTACCTTGGTTCGGCGTTTACTCCGTTCAACGTCGAAGGAGATCCCACGGCACCGGGCTTTGCCGTTCCGAACATCAGTCCGCAGCCGACCGTCGGTGGACGAATTGATGATCGAATGACGCTGTTGGGAAAACTCGATCGGATCGAGCGACAGATTGATGCGTCACGATTGATGGAGTCGATGGACAGTTACCAGCAGCGCGCGGTTGGAATGCTCACCAGCGACCGGGCGAAGCGTGCCTTCGACCTGTCGCTTGAACCAGATGCCGTTCGCGATCGATACGGGCGGCACTGCTGGGGGCAACGCGCGTTGATGGCCCGACGACTGGTGGAAGCGGGAGTCAACTTCGTCACGGTCGTCATGGAAAACCCCTATCAGTCAGGAGTCGAGCAACTCAAGCAGGGCGTTTACAACTGGGATTCTCACGCTGTGAATTGCCACATTTGGGACGACCTTAAAGTTCGGCTCCCGATTTATGATCGGGCGGTGACCGCGCTGATTGAAGATGTCCATCAGCGAGGCATGAATCGCAAAACGCTGATTCTCGTCACCGGCGAATTTGGGCGAACCCCGCGACTGGAAAGTTCGATCGGGACACAGACAGGTGTCATGCAACCCGGACGCGATCACTGGCCGCAGGCGATGTCATTCATCATGGCGGGAGGAGTGACGACGGGACAAGTCGTCGGCGCAACCAACTCCAAAGGCGAACATCCCACGGATCGACCACTCACTCCCAACGATTTGTGGGCGACCGTCTATCGCCATCTTGGAATTGACTACACAGAATCATTCCCGGATTACCGAGGTCGTCCGATGCCGATATTGCCGTTCGGCGAACCGATCAGCGAACTGTTGCAAGTGTAAGTTGGCAACACTCTCGATTGAACGCAACTTTCACGAAGCAGGAATATCCCGGATGCTTTCCAATCGTCGCGATCAATCGATTTCTTTTTCGGGCGACCGGCAGGAAAGGAAATACCAGTCGCTGAAAAAGGGGGACAGGCACCACGAAGGCCCCCGGCGCGCCGGGGTCCCCGTTTTTCAGCCAGTTGATTTTCCACGGCCGGTCTCCTTGAAACGATTTGCCAGAGATCATCGTCGGGTGTGGCTCTTGACGACTCTTGCCGGAATCGTTGCGGCTGGCGTTGCATCGGTGCGGGCGGCTGACAACGACAAAAGCGGGCCGAGTCGGTTTGTCGATCATTCGCTGGTGATCGCGACGGAATATCCCTGCACCTGGCCAACCTACCCGTTTCCCGGTTTTCAGTTGATTCACAGCCGAACGATCGGGCCTCAGTCTGCCTACAATGTCGATGTGCTTTTGATTGACGGGAATACGGGGACTCAACTGGATGTTCCTCCGCATTCGGTTGCACGACCCGATTTGAAGCGTCCGAAATCGGGGCCGCTCGGCCTGGCCTATACCGACAAAATCGATGCATGGCAGTTCGGCGGCGAAGCGTGTGTGATTGATGTTCGTGACCTGCTGGATCAGGCTCCCAAAGGGGTGAGTCCGCTCGTGACTGCCGATCATGTCAAGCGGTTCGAATCGAAACACAGGTTACTGAAATTCGGCGATGTTGCCCTCTTCCGTAGTGATTACTCCGACAAGTACTACCGGCCATTCCCGGAAGGGGATCGATTTATTGCGGATGTTATCGATCGCAAAGCTCCAGGCTACCCCGATCCCGATCCGGACTGTATGGAGTTTCTTGCGACGAGGGGTGTGATGGCGTTGGGGACTGACAGTGCCAGCATGGGGCCGATGCCGAATCTGGCCGAACCGACTCATTACGCCGGATTGAGGCACGGGATGATCTGGACCGAGGGTGCCACAAAACTGGGCGAACTTCCGGCGACCGGTGCTTTCTATTGTATGCTCGGTCCTCGACACCAGGGAGGACCCTATGGTGAATGTCGGGCATTTTCGATTGTCGGGGGGGACCTTCCAAACCGATTGATCGACTCGGCCAAAAACAAGCGGGCAATCGATCTCTCACCGACGCTGGCACCCGATCTGCCGCTCACAACACCAGGATTTGCGACCGGGAAACATCGACAGACCTATCTGAAGATCGATTTTTTGTACTCTGAATATCTCGATATGTGGCATCATGGACATCTGATGGACGCGATGACGGGAACGCATCTGGTTCCTCCGTCGTATGCTCTTCCGCCTGCCGGCGTCACGCCGGATTATTCGCCGGAAGTGCGAGGTTGGCTGGGGGAGTACGAGAAGATTTACGGTCCTCGCGGCGTCAGTTCGATGACGACGGAACGAGTACCACTCGATTGGACGTGCGGGCCGGTACGAGTGATCGATGTCCGGTCGCTTGTCGGTTCCACTGACAAGAAATCCTGGCCTGTGTCACCGGTGATTTCGGCTGAAAACATCGCGGCCTATGAAAAGCAGACTGGAAACCTGAAGGCCGGTGACATTGTTGTGTTCTATACCGGACACCTTGACCGCCATTTGAAACCGCTTCCTGACGATTCGGGCGTTTGGGCCGATCCGTTGGCAGGAAAGAGTGAAGGCTGGCCTGTCCCCGACTCCGATACGATCGTCTTTTTGAAGAGTCGGGGAATCCGCTGTGTGGCCACGGATGCCCCGGATCTTGGTGGCGTTAACCCGCGGCAGGCACTCATGACGTACTGGGCATTGGGAAGCCGCGAGATGGTAGGAGTCGAGTTTCTGCATAACGTGGGGCAGATCGCGATTCGGAAAACCGAAGACGAGCGGGCTGCAAGCTCGTCAATCCAGGCATCAAGCGGGGCCTGTTTTCTGTTTGCGCCTGTCAAAGTTCGCGACTGTCACGGCGGACCGGGCAGGGCCATTGTTCTTTATTGAGATGACGATCTCAATTGAATGATGGCGCCAACGGATATTGTTCCTGGTCAAAGTGAGGGATCAGGAATTCCGCGTGATTCTCCCACTGCATTTCTTCAATTTCGACAATTTCTTTCCAGTCCAACTTGTCCGACCCATACCTATCGATCAGCTTCGCTACAGCGCAAACCCAGTCGGAGCCAATGCATACAGCGTGAGGTTGATCTTCAAACCATGCCTTCCAGCCATCCTCGATGAACTCGACCACAATATGGGCGAACGTTTGCATTCAGGATCGTCTCCGCTTAAGAAGTTTATGAGAACCCTCACAGGTATAAAGCGGTAGATTGGCGATTTTCCGGACGTACAATTCCGGAAAAAAACGAAGTTTCCTGAATATTTATTGAAATGGCTATTTTTGGAGAGTTGGCGCTGCCTGTTCGACAGGGGGTTGTTGAACTCGAACTGTGATTTTTGAAGGCATTGATGTGGTTCTGAAAACTCGCTGCGTGGCCCTTTGAAAGTCGGCGGGACGTGCCTTGTAGATATCGACGAACGTCTGAGGATTTCGGTCGATCAATGGAAACCAGGTACTCTGTACCTGCACCATGATCCGATGTCCCGGTCGAAAGACGTGACTGATGTCCTGCATCGTAAAGGTTACGGATTCCGGGCGATTCGGGACGAACGGTACCGGTTTTTCAAAACTCTTCCGGAACTTGCCACGGAAAACATCCCCTCTGACCAATTGCTGGTATCCACCCATTCGGACTCCGGAAGGATTCTCCCGGGGATCGGGATAGTCATTCGGATAGACATCGATCAGCTTCACGATCCAGTCCGAGTCTGTTCCTGATGTCGAGACGTGCAGTTCAACGTCAATCGGTCCGGCAATCAACGTGTCTTGCTCGATCTCGTCTGTTTGATAAACGAGTACATCAGGACGACTGGCGACGTGACGCTGATCAGCCGTCATGTATTCGGGAGCCATTCCGATGGTCGTTTTGTCATAGAACGGAACCGGTTTGGCCGGGTCGCTGATGTATTCGTCGCGATCGACATTCGAGTCCGTTTCGGTAGGCGGTTGCGGCATCAGGCGTCCTCCCGATCGCAGGTACCATGATTGCAACTGAGTGTTTTGAGGAGGCCATGCATCGTACTGACGCCAGACGTTCGTACCGGTTTCAAAAATCCACGCTTCGGGGTGACTCAGTTTGCCTTCCCCCTTGAGGTGGAATTCAAAAAACGGGAATTCGATATGTTCGCGAAAGAACTCCGATGTCTTCGAATTGAATGACACGTGTCCAAGCGATAATCCATCGCCTCGTGACCAGCCCCCGTGGATCCATGGCCCCATCACCAGAAGATTGGTTGCTTGAGGACTTCCCGCTTCAACGTGCTTGTAAGTTTCGAGAGCCCCGAACAGGTTTTCAGCGTCGAACCAGCCACCGACTGTCATGACGGCAGGTCGAATCTGCTTGAGGTGTGGCCTGAGGTTTCGGGCTTTCCAGAAATCATCATAGGTTCCGTGATCCATTACCTCGTTCCAGAAAGGAACCTCGCCCTTGTAATAGCGAGAATCGACATTGGGGAGCGAACCGAGTCGAAGAAAGAAGTCATATCCGTCCGGAGTCCCGTGATCGAATTTGTGTTCGATCTTTTTTGTCGGTTGCGGTCGTTGACGGCCGTTCGTCGCCATAAAGTTGAAGGCGTGAGGCAACTGCAACGCTCCGTTATGGTGCCAGTCATCACCGATGAACCAGTCAACAATGGGTGCCTGGGGCGAACAGGCCACGAGTGCCGGATGAGCGTCGATCAACCCGGCGCTTGTATAGAATCCGGGATAGGAAATGCCCG
>JANXOO010001357.1 GCA_025353525.1 Schlesneria sp.
GTCTCCCTTTTCAGCGAACGGCGGACGATTGTCTGAGGTGACGCGAATCGAAGATCTGTCATGAATTGTTCGACAAACCACAGGAGTCGAGCGAGATTATTGTTCGCCCGTTGAACCGCTGGCATGAATGTCCGACGTCGAGAGCGTCGTGTTGTTGTACGAGCTGCCGCCGTTGCCGTTTTGTCCCTGAGCGGCAAAGCTTTGGTTCATCGAACCGAATGCACGGCCGACATCTTGCAGTTCGTGGTTGATATTAGCGGCGACTTCCGACAGTCCGACGACCATCGCGAGAACCCCGACCGTAGCGATCAGAATCAATTCGGCGGAAACAATGAAACCGGCTTCATCGTTCAACAGGCTGGTCAAGAGAGCGTTCACGGTTGCGATCCTTTCTGAGGATTGTGTGTTGCGATGTTTCGCAGGATGGATGACCTGTAAAGCAGACTGAATGCCAATCAAAAAAATACGTCCGGTTTCAATGACATTGGCACCGCGTATTTGATCGCAAGTCTCAACTCCGTAAGTAGTTTGTGATTTTATTGCCACCCTGTCCCAGCCCCGTCACAAGCCCCTGCAGGCGATGCCGACACGTTGGCAACACGCAACGTGTACAACGGCTGGCAGCAGGGCAATTTGTCGTAACATGCCACCATTTATATTGTTACGCGATGTTTCCCCGTGAAAACATCAAATGATGCCCGGCGGCATCACGGCAACAAATCGTATGCCCACATATGAACCGGGAAGGTGGCTCAGCTATTTTTGCCGTCATGACCAGAGACACCGGTGAATCGATTGCTATTTTCGGGACGCGATTGGTATTTTCATCGTCAGAGTTTCCAGCTGACAGACTTTTTCATCCCGCAGGAACGACCACATGTCATTGAATTTGAATCGACGAGATTTCCTTCGCGCAAGCGCTGTCGGATTGGCTGCCGCATCGGTTGCGCGCAGCGCCTTCGCCGCCGACCCCAAAGATCCGTATCTCGGCCTGAAAATGGGGATTCAAAGTTATTCGCTTCGAGAGTTCAAAGTCGAAGAAGCACTCGCACAAACGAAGACACTGGGGTTGAAGTATTGGGAAGCATTTCCCAATCACATCCCGATGGGGACCGTTCCGAAACACGTTCAGACTCAGAAAGATCTGCTTTCAAAAGCCGGGATTACGTTGCTTTCGTACGGAGTCGTCGGTTTCGACGGGAATGAGAACGCCGCACGTGAAAAGTTTGATTTTGCCAAAGCGATGGGAATCAAGTCGCTGAGTGCCGATCCCAATCCGGATAAAGTTACTTTTGATTTACTCGACAAACTCGTCGCCGAATATGACATCGCGATCGCGATTCACAATCATGGACCTGGACACAGGTACAACAAGATCAGCGATGTCGAAAACGTCGTCAAAGACCGGCACGCAAAAATCGGAGCGTGTGTTGACACCGGACACTATATTCGCGGTGATGAAAATCCCGTCGAGGCGGTGCAACGTTTCGGGAAGCGGGTCTTCGGCGTTCACCTCAAGGATGTAAAGACCTTGCCTGGCGGCGAAAAGCAGTTCAAGATTGCTGGCGAAGGCGACCTGAATGTCACCGAGTTGCTGAAAGCATTGAAGCATCTCAACTACGAATATTGCGTTGCCATCGAATACGAAGAAAATGCAAAAAATCCGTTATCGGATATCGAAGCATGCCTGAAGCACGTCCGCGAGTGTGCGGCAAAAATCTGATCTTACCGCTCGCGGTTCAGATCTCGGCTCCTTTCTTTGTTTTAATCACCGATTCGTCTGCCACCGATTCGTCTGTCACCGATTTGAAAAAACGACTACGATCCCGCCCACTTTGGAACCTCCAGGGATGGGCGGGTCATGGTTCGAAAATCCGTGTGGACAACGGTCTTGGTCCTGGTGACTTTGGCGGGGTGCCGCTCATTGACTCCAGCGGGACGCGCACGGGTTATCAATGAAACGGCGGCGGAAAGCGATGCCGGACATTCCGGTGGCGGAATCGGCACAACGGCTTCGTCGGCCGGGTTTTGGCAGGCACCAGGGTCAAATTCCGGCATTCGACAGTCGTCCGCATCTTCCGATGAAGGAATGACGGAAGTCATTCCGACAGCGACTACCGAAACGAGAACTGCGTGGGGTCGACCGGATCTGGGAAGCATCTACAGCCGAACGGCTCAGTCGGAAGAGTTACAACGAAATCCGATCATCGTCATTCCGGGGATTCTCGGGTCAAAGCTGGTCGATGAATCGGAAAAGCGGGTTGCCTGGGGCGAATTCGGCGGAAACGGCATTGATCCTGCATCTGCCGAAGGGGCGCGGCTGCTCGCCCTTCCCATGGAACACAGTGCCCGGCTGGATGAGCTGACTGATACCGTCAAAGTCGCCGGAACACTCGACACATTGAATATTCGCGTCTTTGGAGTTCTTTTTCAGATAGCGGCCTATCGTGATATCGTGACCGCCCTCGGGTTTGGTGGCTACCGCGAAGTCGCCTCGAATCAGAATCCGGGTTCCGGCGGAAATCACCAAGTCAACTGCTTTCAGTTCGCGTACGACTGGCGACGGGACAACGTGGAGACGGTTGCCCGTCTTCACGAATTCATCCTCGAGAAAAAGGCCTTTGTCGAATCCGAGCGTCGCAAGCAATATGGCGATGACGCTCAACCCGTTCGTTTCGACATCGTCGCTCATTCGATGGGCGGTGTCATGGCCCGGTATTATCTTCAGTACGGGAATGCACCTCTTCCCGATGATGACGCGCCTCCCGAGGTTACCTGGGCGGGAGCACAATACGTCGACCGCCTGGTGATGATCGCTCCGCCCAATGCAGGCTCGCTGCAGGCGGTTGAATACCTGACTCAGGGAGTCCAGTTTTCCAGGTTCTTTTCAAAATATGAACCGGCACTTCTCGGCACGATGCCATCCATTTATCAATTGCTTCCGCGGACACGACATCGCCCGGTCGTTGCCGGTCCGAAACGCGTGGCCATCGATCTGTACGATCCGCGAGTCTGGGTGCAGGCACGCTGGGGGTTCTTCAATCCCTCACAGACGGAACTCCTCAAGCAGTTGTTACCCGACGAACCTGATCTGCAGCGCCGACAGCAGATTGCCTATGCGCATCTGACGAAGTGCTTGCGCCGAGCCGAGCAATTTCACGTGGCACTCGATGTGCCAGCGGTACCGCCGACGGGAACTTCGATTCATCTGATCGCCAGCGATGCCCATCCGACGCTGTTTCAGTATTCGATCGACGCGCGCGGCAGCTTGACATCGACGGCTCGAGTGGCGGGTGACGGACTGGTCACGCGGCACAGCGCGCTCATGGACGAACGACTCGCCGATCGAGGCAACTGGGCGCCGCGCCTTCAAAGCCCCATCAAATGGGACAGCGTGACATTTCTCTTTACTGATCACCTGGGGCTGACGAAAGATCCTGCTTTCACAGACAACGTCCTGTATCTGCTTCTCGAATCGCCGCGATGACAGGCTGATCGAATTGGCTGCAGGACACGCAAAACAGGTGCATCAGAGGCCACAACGCATTTCGCTGATCCGGCACACTGGATGAAATCAGCCGGAATCCGAGAGCAATTCCTGCAATTTCGACAAAGTCCGGGTCAATAGCACGCGGACGGCACCGTCGGACTTTCCAAGACGATCGGCAACTTCTTTCGTTGGCAACCCTTCGACAAAGCGAAGTCGCAACAATTCACGTTGCTCGTCGGGCAAGCTGCCGATCGCTTCTTGCAACCGCAGCTCTTTCTGGCCGCGAGAAAATGCCTGGCTTGGCGAGGTCATACTGGCGACGAGTAAATCGATGAAGCCGAACGCCTGGTGACCACCGAATGGAGAATCGATCGATACCTCACGCTCGGCAGAACGCTTCTTCGCAACGATGAGATGGCGATGTGCGTCGATAATACGTTGTTCGGCCATTTGGCACAGCAAACGGAACGGGTCTCGGTCGGGGGCATCAAATGTCTGTAACGAGCCCAGAGCCGCCAAAATGACCTCTTGCAAAACATCGTCCGGTTCGAGTTTTGCCTTTAATGCCGGACCGATATTGTGCTGGATATAGGCCAGCAATTGCGGGCGTTTCAGCTCTACGAACGCCGCCAGTTCCTGCGGAGTTCCACAACTGCCGGATTCGCCGAAATCACTCATCAATCGGCCTCGTCATTGATCTCGTTTCAAAGGGGGGTTGAATATACTCGAACCCGAGGAATGTTGCATCCGCACTCTGTTGCACTCGCACGTTACTGGACGCGGCGGAAACGGCGGGCTACTTTCGTCATTCAAACACTTTTCGTATCTCCGTTGACCAGACCAACGTGCCAACAACGACATCACAACTTGCCGACGAAGATTGGCGGCAACTTGAAGCCGCGATTGAGGCATTCGTCATGGCGTGGAATGAATCGTCATCGCCGCCAGCGATTGCCGAATACCTCGACACATGTGAATCACGGCTGCGGTCGCCGTTGTCGGTGGAACTGGTCAAAACCGATCTTGAACAGCGATGGCAACGTGGCCTTCGACGAATGATCGAAGATTACGCAGTAGATATTCCGGAACTTGCCAACCATATTACTCCGCAATTGATTCTCGAAGAATTCCACGCCCGTAAACTTGCAGGAGACATCGTCGCTCCGAATGAGTACTACAACCGATTCCCCGATTTCGCCAGGTCGCTCGAACAGTTGATGGGCGTCGATCCAATGTTGACATCGACGACAGCCGGCGGACAATCAGGGCGTGAAATCGATCTTCAGCCGGGCGACTCGATCGACGATTTTGACCTGTTGCTGGTACTTGGCAAAGGTGCGTTCGCAACGGTCTTTCTGGCGCGACAGCGGTCGATGCAGCGGATCGTTGCGGTCAAGATCTCGGCCGACAAGGGGGATGAACCACAAACGCTGGCGCAACTCGATCACGACAACATTGTGCGAGTCTACGACCAGCAATCGATCCCGGGTCGCGGCTTGCGGTTGCTTTATATGCAGTATTCTTCGGGAGGAACGCTATCCAGTGTTCTCGAATCGCTGAAAGATTCCGACCACAAGAACTGGAACGGCCGACTGTTCTTGCGGGCGATCGACCGACAGCTTGATGCACGAGGCGAATCGCCGCCCGGTGAGTCGTCCGTCCGTCGCAAGCTTGCGGAAATGTCCTGGCCGATGGTCGTTTGCTGGCTCGGATCCCGACTGAGTCGCGCGCTGGACTATGCTCATCGGCAAGGGGTACTCCATCGGGACCTGAAACCGGCGAATGTGTTGCTGACATCCGAGGGAGTTCCCAGGCTTGCCGATTTTAACATCAGCTTCAGCGCAAAGATTGAAGGGGCCTCACCTGTCGCCTACTTTGGGGGGAGTCTCGCTTACATGTCGCCGGAACAACTGGAAGCCTGCAATCCTCGTCACGAGCGAACGGCGGATAGCCTCGACGGACGCAGCGATCTTTACTCGTTGGGAGTACTGATCCGGGAATTGCTGACGGGCGAACTGCCGTTTCCCGAGGATCTGGACCCGACCGGACAGCACCCGTTGCTGAAACGAATGACGGAACGGCGCAAACGCGGCCCAGGGACACTGTCACCGATTTCGTCTCGCGAGGGGCAGGGGCTGAACAGCGTTCTGATGCGTTGTCTCGAACCGCTTCCTGATGATCGCTTTTTGACGGGACTCGACCTGGCTCGGGAACTGGAACTCTGTCTTCAGCCCGCCGCGAAAGAATTACTTGGCACAAAGTCGAAAGGTTGGAGATACCGAGCGAGGCAATTTCCGCTGGTAACAGTCACGACGATCACGCTGATTCCTAATATCGTCGCCGCCGTATTCAATTTTTTGTACAACCACAGCGAGATCGTCGAGCACTTTCCCGCTCTGGAACCGACGTTTATGCGCATCCAGACGATCATCAACCTGATTGCATTCCCCACGGGGATCATGAGTGCCCGTTGGTTGGCGGGTTCCGTCGCAAAAGCAACCCGGATCGACCCAATGAATCAGCTCTCCTCCACCGAATTGGCGGACCAACGACGACGCTGCCTCGAACTTGGAAACGTTGCGGCCATGGTCGGACTGACACTGTGGCTGATTGCCGCTCCGGCATACCCGATTGCACTTCATTTGATCGTCGGCCAGGTTCCCATCGACCTGTACATCCATTTCGTCGCTTCGCTGGCGATCTGTGGGTTAATCGCTGCAGCGTTTCCCTTTTTCGGAGTGACTTTGGTCGCCGTCCGGTGCTTCTATCCGACACTCGTTGAATGGAACTCCATGTCGAACCAGGATCGTGGCTATTTGCAGAGGCTCGCACGTCAAACCTGGATGTACCTGGCTCTTGCGGCATCCGTACCAATGGTGGCGATTGCGATTCTCGTGATTGATGAACCCGACAAACGAATTGCACTCGGGATCCTCGCGGCCGGGGGCGTGTTCGGATACGCTATTGCCATTTCAGCGTTTCGCATCGTCCAGTCGGATATTGTTACGTTGATCAAAGCCATCTGGGCCGACGAACACTGAAGGCTCGCGTCGCAGCGATCATTTCAAAGTCAGATCGACTGTTCAGCGACAATTATCCCTCCCCGTGAATTCGGAAGATGGCAGCAGCAGCCTCAGGAAATCACGATTTTAGAGGAAACTGCTACGGTCAGCGAACCGTCAGTCACCTTCAGGGTGTACGTGCCAGCCTTTGTGAATTTCAGCGCCGCAAACGTGGCAACGCCTTTAACGGCGTTGACCGTGATACTTGTACCGACGGACAATGCCCCTCCGGCAGGTGCCGAAGCGAGGGTCAAGACCACAGCCGAATTGTCGCTGATGACAATGTTTCCGTAGGCGTCTTCAATGGCCACAGTCACTGCTGACGCCAGTCCGGATACCAAACTGCCGGTGCCCGGCGCTGCGGTGAAAACCAGCTTGCTGGCGGAAGCCGGATTGATTGTGATGTTTCCTGTCACTGCGCTCGTTAGTAGTCCGTCAGTGGCTTTGAGTGTGTAAACGCCCGCCGCATTGATGATGAGGCTGTTGAACGTTGCGACTCCCGCGGCCGAAGCAATAGTGGCCGTTGTCAATCCGTTCGAAAATTTGCCAGTGGCCAGCGTCAATGTCACGCTGGACGCTGCTGTCACGAGATTGCCGAATCGGTCCTTGACGGCGACTTTGACCGCAGTCAGGGCAATTCCCGCAACAGATGTCGATGGGAATGACAGGATCACAAGTTGTGAAGCGCTCGCTGGATTGACGGAAATATTTCCGGTAACGACACGCGTCAGGGCACTGTTGGAATCCGAAACGTTGAATGTGTAGACACCTGCTGTGTTCAGCGTCAGCTTATTGAAGCTGGCCACTCCGGAGACGGCAACTGCAGAAAGCGTGCTGCCGGACGCAAAGACGCCGGGACCGGTGGAGATTGAAAGCGACACGGTCGAAGTGTCGGTTGTCACGATGTTCCCATACTGATCCTCGATCGACGCTTTGAGCGCCACAGAAAGTATTGCTCCTGCGATACCTGTCGTCGGGGCTTGTGAAATGACAACCTTGCCAGCTTTGGCGGGACTGATGATCAGACTTCTGGTCGCCATAGCCAGTGTTCCGGCACTGGCCACCCAGGTATATGTGCCGGATTTGGTGAAGATCAGATTACTGATATTGAATGAAGCGACTCCATTCGATGCGGTGGCCGTATAGGTGCTGGTTCCCACCGTCAACGTGACCTTCGAATGATCTGTTGTGATCACACTTCCGCCAGGGGTCTCGACAGCGACTTTGATCGTTGCATTCAGAGCGGTTCCTGCGGTACCTGATGTCGGTGGTGCCTGAGTAAATACCAGCTTGTTTGTGGCGGGGGCAAGGTCAAGCACCGTCATCGAGTAGGCTGGAAACACATACTTGAACGCGCCGTTGGATATCGGCAAGGTCGTCGACGTGACGCTTAAAGCGGACGAGCCATCGGTCGTCAGACTTTGAGCGTGATCCTGGACCTGGCCATACTGCCAAACTTGCGCTGCACCGCTCGCCTGGAAACCCGTCAGGCTGAATTGATCGGTTAACGCGGCAACGGGATTCTTGTTAATGGCGAGGATTTCCAGGTGACCATTCGGTTCCTTGACCGCGTAGACAGCCAAGCCGTTATAGTTGCTGTTGGCGGAAACAACCTGGGCACCGGACTGAACGATCTTTGACGCCAGTTGCTCAGCATAGTAGCCGGGATAGCCCACGTAGGGGCCGGTGGAAGGTGGCAAGTTTGTGTTCGGATCTCCCAGCAATCCGTAGTCGCCGCCCTTGCGCCAACCGTACAACGTATTGGAGTTGTTTTGGCCGGTGTCCCAGCCGTTTCTGAGGTCCCAGACGTATGCACCTGTGTATCCGCTATTGAGCAGACTGCCGATCGAATCAGCGACGAACAGCCCATTCACGAGACTTGTCGACTGCTTTCCAGGGTTTGTGTAAACCGAGTTGAATTCGGTGGCCATGATTTGCACGCTCGAACCGGAGTTGCCCAGAGTCTGCTGGAGCAACGACGTGTAATCCGTGTGCCGCGTCGACCAGTCCAGAATGCTGGCGGGATTGGAGACGGTATTCAGCAAAAGGTTGGAATCGCTTTCGGCTCCTGGACCTTGCAAGAAGCTGTGGTCCGAGATGAAGCCCGGGACAAACC
>JANXOO010001390.1 GCA_025353525.1 Schlesneria sp.
TCGCAAGGAAATGATGTCGCACGACATCGCTGAATTGTGCGTAGATCTGTTGCACCAATCGGGAATCCCCACTCTCGACATCACGGGCGGTGCTCCCGAAATGTGTCGCGAGTTCCGCTGGCTGGTGACCGAAGCGCGTCGACTGGGATGTCGCGTGATCGATCGCAGCAATCTGACGATCCTGGTGGCACCGGGCTTTGACGATCTGCCTGAATTCCTTGCCTCCAGCGCCGTCGACATCGTGGCGTCGTTGCCGTGTTATCTGGAAGAAAACGTTGATCGTCAACGAGGCAACATGGTGTTTCAAAGGTCGATCGAAGCACTGCAACGTTTGAACGCGTCGGGATACGGTCGAGCCGATTCGCCGCTGTCATTGACGCTGGTTTACAATCCTGCAGGTCCATCGTTGCCCCCCGACCAGAGCGCACTCGAAGCCGACTACCGCCGCGAACTTCGCAGCCGTTACGGAATCGAATTCAACCGATTGTTCACCATCGCGAACATGCCGATCAGTCGCTTTCTTGAAGATCTGCTGTCGACTGGCAAATACGAGTCATATATGGAAAAACTCGTCGCGGCATTCAATCCGGCGACGGTTGCGAACGTCATGTGCCGTACGATGCTGTCGGTCGACTGGCAGGGACATCTGTTTGATTGTGATTTCAATCAGATGCTCGAACTGGGTCTGTCACCGGGCGAGCCGACACACATTCGCGATATCGACACATCGGCACTCGAACGGCTTTCAAGTCGTCGGATCGTGACCGGTCGCCATTGCTTCGGCTGCACGGCCGGAGCGGGGTCGAGTTGCGGCGGAAATTTGACGTGCTGAAACGAACTTGCCAGGATGTCCTATGAATGTTCCATCGACCGAATGCCATCGACAAATCATGAACGCTGCTCGTGACCGTGATCGAAATCATTGCCTCTCGCGGCGCGAAATGCTTTGGAAATATGGTGGCGGACTCGGCGGAATTGCGTTGGCCAGCCTGCTGGGACACGATCCGGTTTCTGGCGACGAGGTCACGACAACGTTTGTCAAAACGGGCGACGGTGTGATCGATGTGCTGCACGTACCGCCGAAAGCGACTCGCGTCGTTCAGTTCTTCATGGCGGGTGCTGCCAGCCACCTGGATTTGTACGACCACAAACCCGAGCTGGCCAAACGCGATGGACAACCCTGGGACCCCGGCGAAAAGGTCGAGTTATTCCAGAACGGGCACGGAGCAACATTCGCCTCGCCGTGGGGCTGGCGCGCGTACGGTCAGTGTGGTAAACAACTCTCGGACATCAGCGCACCACTTGGCAGCGTCGTCGATCAGATGGCGTTCGTTCACAACCTTGTCGGCAAGACGGGGGTTCACAGTTCTGCCACGTTGCTGCAGGCGACGGGATTTCAGATGCCGGGATTCCCAGGTATGGGGGCGTGGGTCAGTTATGGACTCGGCAGTTTGAACGACAATCTGCCGACGTTTGTCGTCATGCCCGACCATCGCGGATTTCCTTCGAACGGACAAAAGAACTGGGATTCGGCCTTTCTGCCCGCCCGGCATCAGGGAACGATCATTCGACCCGGTGCCGCGAACCCCATCGAAGACCTGTTTCCGGCTCGCGAAGGGATCGTTACCAGGTCATCCGACGCATCGGGGCTGGAAGTCATGAACCGGCTGAATCGCAAGCACGCGGAAACAAGGCCGGGTGACTCGCGCCTCGAAGCACGTATCAGATCGTACGAACTCGCGGCAAAAATGCAGTTGGCCGCTCCGGAAGCCCTGGAAATCAGGGGCGAGCCAGAACATATCCTCAGGATGTACGGACTCGATTCCGAGCCTGGCGAGTATCCGAAAGAAATCAATGTCGCCGAAGAGACTGCGATTTTCGGACGGAAATGCCTGATTGCCCGGCGGCTTCTCGAACGGGGTGTTCGTTTCGTTCAGATCTGGTCGGGATGTGATAACGGATTTCCACGTCGGAACTGGGACTCGCACGAGGATGTGGCTCGCGACCATGGACCACTCGCCCTGGGGATGTCGAACGGCGCTGCGGCATTGATTGCAGATCTGGAACAGCGCGGGATGCTCGATGACACAATCGTCCACTGGACCACCGAATTCGGACGGATGCCATGTGCGCAGAGCGGTAAAGGCCGCGACCATAATCCGTTCGTCTTTACGAATTGGCTGGCCGGTGGAGGCGTTCGCGGCGGCACGACGTATGGACCCAGCGATGAATGGGGGTACAAGCCGCTGGACCGGGCCAATCCGACCCAGGTCTACGATCTCCACGCAACGATGCTGCATTTGTTGGGCATCGATCACACCCGGCTGACGATCCGCCACAACGGAATTGATCGCCGACTGACCGATGTCCACGGACGAGTCATTCGCGAGATCATCGCCTGATCGCGGTACGTCCGATCGCTTCGACAGAAGGCACTTCGGCGTTTAAACGACTGCGAATTCCGGCGCGTTGACGTTTGAACCGCGGGTCAGGATCATCGTCTCGTTGTTCCTGTCGGCGTTCGTCGACCGTCATCATCAGCCGCCGTTCATTTTGCCAGAAGCGAATTCCGTAATCGACAAGGGCCAGGCCGACCAGCGACAGTGACAACTGAAACAGAAGTTGTCCGATCAATCGCGCCGAGTGCATGAATGCCGTTGCCGGTTCTCCCATGCCTTGCGAAAAAAACTGCGACTGGTGCGCGACAAAAAAGTACCACGTGACCGTTCCGAGAACTCCGAATCGCAACAGGATCCCAAACGCGTCAAAACTTTTTGCCAAAGAAACCGGGTTATGGAATCGAAAGCGGGGGACTAGTCGGGCGGGTACCCACAACCACCCTGTCTGCACTGCGTTTGCCAGAATGGCTGCTGCAAAAAGGATACAGGCGGCGGGAAGCAGGATTGATGCAGCAAACTGACCTGTTTGCCAACCGAGTTTTTCAACCTGAGGAACTGTCAGGTGAAGCGACGGCTGAGTCGTGATGGCGTGACGCAGATATGTTGCGAATCCGGTGGCCCACGCAGGAGCCAGCCACCACAGCATCGTGCTTGCGACAAGCAGCACAAGTGACCCGGTCAATTCGGAACTGCTGGCAACTTCGCCTCGCAACCTTGCCTCGCGACGGCGTCGCTCGGTTGGCGGCAGCGTTCGATCTGCGTCGTCGATCAGCATGGCAAGTCCGAAGTCCGACGTCACAACGAGGCGTCAAAGCTCACTTGAACGCTTTGGAAACATCGATGGCGTAGTCGGTGTTAAAGGCGTCGTCGAACGAATAGACATCGACGAAATCGCTGAACTGGTCCTGTTCAGTCTTTTTCATGTCGCCCAGTTCGATCATTTCAAAGACAATCCGACCGAAATCGGCGGTCGAAAAAATGCCCCAGCTTCGAAAGACCGACGGCGCCATCATCCCGTAGCGTCGTTGACCCAACTGTCGCACTCCTTCGAGCAACTCGCGGGGCAGGATGTGCCCGCCCGCTTCGATTCGCTTGTCGCGTCCGAAAGCATCCTGTGCGACTGTTAACGCATCTGTAATGAACGGATAAGCCTGAGCATGAAATATCAGTTTAGGACGGGAAGACTTCGTAAGAGACATTGTTTTTCGTCAAATCGTTATGAGGGACCCGAAGTTCAATCCATAGCGTACAATGCAACTCATCCTGGCGGAACGTCACTATACTACAGATTCCGCTTTCGATGAAAGCCCGACCGGATTTATACGGCTCGCGGTCCAGATTGAGGCTTCGTTTGTGAGTCCGCTTCCGCGTTCGAAGCGGAATCACCCTCACTGCGGCAGTTTCCAGGTATCGCTGGATTCCTCAATGGCCTCAAACCAGACCGCGCGTGGAATACATTCGGGCGAAGCCATTGGTCGCTCTTGCCGCGAAAGTACTCTGCACCTAGAATACCTTGGCGTTGCAGGAGTACGTAATCGGTCCTGACAACGCGAGTTATGGCGAAGTATCTCTCTGCCGCGAAGGCCTCTGCGAGTGTTGCGTGCCCCCTGAACTTCCAGACCTGAACCGGATCGCCGTGCTCGGCGCTACCGGGTCCATTGGTACCAGTTGCCTGGACGTCATCGCCGCACACGGATCGCGTCTGAAGGCCGTTGCGCTCACGGCGCATCGCAGTTGGGAAGTTCTTGCGGCGCAATGCCACCAACACAAACCTCATTTTGCCGTCATTTCCGACCCGTCCGTGCGAGCTTCAATCGGCGGAAATGCCTTTCCTTCCGGGACCGAAGTCCGGTTCGGCCCCGAGGGCCTGGAAGAAATCGCCAGTCACCCGGAAATCGATACGGTCGTCTGTGGCATCGTCGGTGCGGCCGGTTTGCGCGGGGCCTGGGCTGCTGTTGAATCCGGAAAGCGAGTGGCGATTGCCAACAAGGAAACACTGGTTGTCGCCGGACCGCTGGTCATGCATCTTGCCGCAAAAACAGGTGCGTGCCTGATCCCTGTTGACAGCGAACACAGCGCGATATTTCAGGGGTTGCAGGCAGGACGCCGACGGGATCTCAAACGAATTGTGCTGACGGCAAGTGGCGGTCCGTTCCGCGGCTGGTCCAAAGAACGCCAGGAACGCGAAGTCACCGTCGAACGGGCACTTGCCCATCCGACCTGGCAGATGGGCCCCAAGATCACGGTCGACTCGGCAACGATGATGAACAAGTCGCTGGAAGTCATCGAAGCGCGGTGGCTGTTCGACCTTGAAATCGAACAGATTGCTGTCACGATACATCCGCAGTCGATCGTTCATTCCTTTGTCGAATTCCTTGACGGCAGCGTATTGGCCCAGCTTTCGCCACCCGACATGAAGTTGCCGATCCAGTATGCCCTGACGTATCCCGAACGGTGGTCAGGGACTAGCCCGACGATGAACTGGACTCAACCTTGTCAGCTCGAATTTTTACCTGCCGACTTCGACGCGTTTCCCGCATTGAAGCTCGGTTTTGAAGTCGCAAAACAGGGCGGGACGTGTGGAGCTGTCCTCAATGCAGCGAATGAAGTCGCAGTGGGACGATTTTTGGAAGGCAAACTGAAATTCACAGAAATCGCGCAAGCATGCCGCGATATTCTGATCGGTCACAATTTTGACGCTTCACCGACGCTGACGGACTTGCTCCGTTTGGACGGTTGGGCGCGACAGGAGATGCAACAGTGGAAATCCTTGCAATCGATTTAATGAAACTTGGCGACAACGCGGTTTATATCGGCCTGGCGGCCCTTGGCCTGGGCATGGTGATCTTTTTGCACGAACTGGGTCACTTTGCGGTGGCCAAGTGGTGCAACGTTTATGTCGAACGATTCAGTATCGGGTTTGGACCAGTCTTCCTGAGTCGCAAATGGGGTGAAACGGAATACGCCCTGTCACTGATTCCGTTTGGCGGCTATGTCAAAATGCTTGGACAGGACGATGCTGATCCAAGTCAATTGACAAACGAAGAAATCGCTCAGGACCCCCGTTCGTACGTCGCCAAGTCGGTTTTCCAAAGAATGGCGATCATCTCGGCAGGCGTGACGATGAACGTACTCACTGCGTTTCTCTTCTTCATCATCGCTTTCATGGTCGGCTTTCCGACCTCACCATCACTGATCGGCGACGTAAGGCCCGGTATGCCCGCCTGGGAGTCAGGGATCGAAGCGGGCGACCGTATCACCAGAATCAACAACGGAAAAGTCACGACGTTTCAGGAATTGCAACTTGGGGTTGCGCTGTCATCGGGGCCGCTGAAGCTGGAAGGAAACCACGCCAACGGAACTCCGTTCGAGATTACCGTCGATCCCGATGCCACGGGATCGCATCCGCAAATCGGCGTTGTTCCGATGGAAAGCCTGATCGTCTACAAGACCTTGTCAGGCCAGGCGACAACGCGTGCAACGCAAACGTTTGAAGCGGGTGACACGGTTACGAAAGTTGGCGGTCAACCCGTAAACACCTCTGTCGAATTTCATCGGGCGGTTGCCGCCAATTCAGCCAATTCGCTGGACATAACTGTTGAACGCAAACTCAAACCCGAGGGAAAATCAACAGAACGCCCCGCAACTCACGAAGTCACGATGACGATCACCGACAACTTCTTTCGAACGCTCGGATTAACACTCGACTCGGGTCCGATCGCAGCGATCCGACGAGGCTCGCCAGCGGAAAAGGCCGGATTGAAAAAAGGCGATAAACTCGCCAATCTCGATGGTCTCGACATCGGCACAAAGATCGACCCGTTGAAACTTCCGGTTGAATTCGCAAAGCGCGCCGGGAAGGAAATCGATGTCGTTGTGACGCGTCAGATTGTTGGCGGCGGACAGGAAAGTGTCAGCGTCAAACTGGTACCCGATGATATCCCTGGCTGGCTGGACCAACCCGAACGGAAAGGCGAACCCCTTTCAATCCCGTCGATCGGAGCCGCATTTCACATCCTTCCGGTCATTCTCGCAGTGGAACCAGGCAGTTTGGCCGAGAAAGCCGGAGCCAAACCTGGTCCGATCAAACAAATGACACTGGTCCGGCGAAAGGATATTCCGGGCAATACCGATGAATTGAATAATGATTCCTACGTCATCCCGTTTGAAGATGTCAAAGACGAAATCAACAGTAACAATTGCGCATTCGCATTCTGGCGAATTCAGCAGTTTCCTGGACGAAGAGTCTTTCTTACGCTGATGGAAGACGGAAAACCCAAAGATGTCGAACTTGAACCGCAGTTGGACAAGAGCTGGCCATTGCCGATCATCGGATTGTATTTCGAAGCCGAGCAGTTGACCCTGAAGGCGGACTCATTCGGAGAAGCCTGCGCGATGTCCATCGCCTACACCCGAAGTTCGGCACTCAATATCTACATGACATTGCGGAGTCTTGTCACGAGAAGGGTCTCATACAAGGAACTGCACGGGCCACTCGGTATCGCTAACGCCGCCTATCAGGTTGCCCAGCAGGGCCCGATCGCGATGTTGCTGTTTCTCGGTTTCCTCAGCGTCAACCTGGCGGTGATCAATTTTCTGCCGATTCCGGTCCTTGACGGTGGCCATATGGTGTTTTTGATATGGGAAGCGTGTACACGACGAAAACCGAGTGAACGGGTCGTGATCGGAACCACGTATGCGGGCCTGGCCTTCCTGGCTTGTCTGATGGCACTCGTCCTGTACCTCGATATCTTCGTACATTCATACCCGAAGAAATAACCTGCCCCTGCACCTCAGTCCCATCGCAACCGGTGTGAGCGGCGGACGGCAAGAGAAAAGGCTTACAACTGTCGCCGGTTTTCGCTAATGCCGCCAATGGAATACCTGCGACGAATAGCACGAACGGGGATTGGCAACGAATGCCTGGCGAGGATCGACTTTCCACTTATGACTACGCGTTGCCCGACGCGTTGATCGCAAAAGAAC
>JANXOO010001456.1 GCA_025353525.1 Schlesneria sp.
GCCTGATAACAGGACGACGCACAAATCGCTCCCGGTCAGGTTTCTGACAAGTTCGAGAATTCGTTCGGTACCTCGAACCCCGTCAAATGTCGGCTCATTGATCCCGGCAGCCCGGGCTGCATGCAGGTGGATCTTTTGAAGCGACCGAATGCAGTCGGCTGGGACATTGACCCAGCCGATCAGTTTTGACATGGCCAGTCCAGAACCGATCGCCGCTTCAAAACCGGCAGCCATTCCGGCCCCCGCTTTTCCCGCTCCGACAACGACGATTCTCGAAAGATCCTTCAGAGGGAATTCTTCATCACAAATTGTGATTGAAGTCGCAGTGCGCACGACAACACGACTTACGAGAGTCGCAGAATTGACTGCGCTGACGCCCGCGTTCCAAATCGCCTCTGCCTGTTGTCGCAGAGTCACTTTGTTTTTACTTGCCTGCAAAGTCCCGACACAATCTGACCGAGTCCGTCACCGGTGTCACTCGCCGGAACTGGCAACAGGGGGTAGCCCGAGGCGTTAACAAAGGGCGTTCATTTTTTGGCGCAATGAACGACTTCGGAAACGCTTCGGGCTACCCGAAGCGTGTTCCCGGACACACGGTCCCGCGTCGGCAGTATTGCCGCGTCAGGCGCCTGGCCGCAAGCGCATGTAGGCCGAAAGAATTTCGTAGAGATCAGAAGAAACCTGAATTTCATCATTCTCGAAATCGTCGAGCCACGTCCGGTTCCAGCGGGTCGCATCGAGCAACGCACGCGAGATATCTCCGAGCCGTACGGTGACATTCTCGGCAACGTCCTGTGCCGAACTCTCTTCACCGGTAAATAACCGAAGGCGATGTCGCATCATTTCATCCCTGGTGCCGAAGCGACTGATGTCAATATTTCCGCGCAACTCCACGCGACAAACCTGACATCGGCATTATTCGCAGTGTCTCTTGAAGGAATATTCCGGAAAAACCTCTCATCCCGACACTGAGTTCTTCGCGGCGCACACCCGGCGTTCCGATTTGATGCGGTCTGGGTCAACATCGGCAATTTCCGCCTGAACCGGTCCAATGATCGAATAATTGACCTCGGAGTTGGACATGTGAAGGATATCGTGCGCGAATGCGAGGTATCTCTCGACGCTTGCTCCGAGCGCTGCGGACGGACTATTCTCCCCAATACCTGGATCGGCAACGCTGTGTAGCAATTGTCAAATCGTTTTTTGCGGAAACAGGCGAGCCGAGTGGCGTAAGCCTTTGTATTACCCACAATTCTTGCATGTTTTTCAAAAAGATTCGAGCGTTGTCTGCGGTG
>JANXOO010001459.1 GCA_025353525.1 Schlesneria sp.
GGTGACGCCCGCGAATTTTTTTCGATTTTGCTTCAGCAGATTCCCTCGCGACGGTTGACGATATGGGAAAAATAGAGAAAATAGGAGATATCTCAGGTTGCTGTTTTTGAGTCCCCACGTTGGGTGAACTCCAACGCGCTCGTTCTGCTTGAATCCGCAAGCCAGAATGGAGAGAGTGAGCAATGAAGAAATCCGATTCGTTCGTAGCCAATCGACGTGCTGTGACACTGATTGCCGATGCCGAGGTACTTGTCGCGCGCGGCGATTGTCGGTCCGCCGACCCATTGTTTCTTGAAGCGGTCTCGCTGGATCCATCTCCTTCGAGTCGAATCGCTTACGGTGTGAGCCTGTCAGGACAGGAGCGGTTTTTTTAAGCCATTTCGGTCTTTACTCCGGTTCTCGACGGAAATGATCGATCCGCCATCGGCGTCGTTTGCCACAATCTTGCAGGAATCTACCGCGATGTTGGCGACTTCGATCTGGCTCGCCGTTTCCAGTGGCGCGCGACATTATTGCAAGACAACTCCGGGGCTGCGGATCTGACCGGAATGGCAAACGAAGCAATTGCCGACGAGCGATACGATGTTGCCGAGTCCTTGTTAATCGCGGCTTGTGCCCTGAACGACGATATTGAACTGGATGATGCGGACGGGGATCTGATCGGTACTTTCGGCCTGATCGACGCAGCCACCAATTCCCCCGAGGCAGGTGTGATGACACTCTTTTCTGCCTATCGACGACATCAGGCGACGTACGATTTCCGTGGAATGGGGATCGATATGCTGAACATGGCCTCACTCTTTGGAGATGTCCGGCGCTATCGGGCACAGCGAGCATGCCTGATGCGTGCACGTCGGTGTTTCGAACGAGCCCCAGCTCCATTCTCTCTTAATCGTGCGATACTACTCCTTGCGCAATTGGAGCGAATGCAAAGCGTTCGAGCGTTCGATGCGCGGCGCAATTGACACTCGTCTCGGACCCTTTGGTTTTTTGGTCCTGGGCCGCATGCGAGATCCGCTGCGACCGCGACTCATCCGCAATGACTCGTCCATCCTTCAGGAACCGTGTATGATTCGTAAGTCTGCGAATTCGCCTGCGTTCCAAACGGAAAAAACTTCGAGGAGTTGTCCATGTGTTCGGCTGCACTGCGTCACGTCGGGATCTTCAGTCTGGTCATTTCAATCGCTTTTCTGAAACTTCCTCGCGATTCGGCTGCTGATGACGAATCGGTCGTCACGCGAGCAGCCATTGACGGCGTCGGTCCCGGATGGAGATCGCTCGGAGAATCCGACTTCGTGAACGTCAATACCGATCCCGATACGTGGATGTGGTCGAAAGACGGTGTCCACTGCAAAGGGACTCCGGTTGGAGTCACCCGAACAACGACGAAGTTTACGAATTTCGAAATGGTTGCAACATGGAAGCACCTCAAGTCAGGCGGAAATTCCGGGATTTTCGTCTGGGCGTCAGAGGAAGCATTGACGGGACTTCAGCCGAATGCGTTGCCGCCGGGCGGCATCGAAGTCCAGGTACTCGATCATGGATATGCAGAGCAATATGAAAAACAGACAGGCAAAAAACCCGACTGGTTTACCACAAACGGAGATGTCTTTCCCGTTGGAAAATCGAATATGAAACCATTTCCACCCGCAGCCCCGGACGGAAAGCGCAGCTTCCCGACCAAAAATCTGAGCAAGGGGGTCGGTCAGTGGAATCATTACTACGTTCGAGCAATTAACGGTGAAGTCCGGTTGTGGGTCAACGGAGAAGAAGTCTCGGGCGGAACGAATTGTGATCCGAAAACCGGATTCCTTTGCCTCGAATCCGAGGGTTCGCCGATCGAGTTCAAAGGATTGAGAATTCGGGAACTGCCGTAACCATCCGCGACTTTCCTCAGCAATGCAGGTTATGCTTCAGCTTAGTAGGTT
>JANXOO010001480.1 GCA_025353525.1 Schlesneria sp.
GCAATTGATCGTCGTTGATCGGACCCAGTGGAATCTGTCGTGACTTCGATCGCGCAAGTGCCAGTTCGGTCTCTGCCGATGCAAGGAAGTCGACCAGTCGCCGTGCCGCATCGAGTCGCCTGGTCCCTTTGATGATCGCCACTGTATTCGGAATACAAATCGTATGACCGACGATTGACGTGTTGTCTGCGATTCTGACGGGGAACATTTCTACCGGAAGTCCGTCGTCGAGCGCCACAAAGGCGTCGTCAGTATCGGTCAATCCGGCAATGCAGGTCGCCTGAGCAACAATATCCTTGACTGCGGCATTGCCATCGACTTCGCGCATGCCGCGCAGTCGCAGATCGTAATGCCAGAACTTCAGACGCTCGGCACCCCACACGTGCCACAAGACCGTGTAGTGGGTCAGAGTCGTGCCGAACAGGGGTTTTGCCATCGCCAGTCGCGAAGGTTCGAGTGCAAAAAGGCCTTGTAATGTTTCATCCGAGGGAGACGCGAGGGTGGTGTTAACGATGGAGACCCGCATTCGTGCCGAGAATCCGACCCAGTGTCCGTCACTGTCTCGATACTGTTCGGGAATTCGCTGCCAACCGGAGCCGCGCCAGGGTTCGAGCAACTCCTGCTGCCGAAGTTCGACCATCCCGAGCAACTCGTTATTCCAGAAGACATCGCATCGCGCTTGCTCGCGTTCCTGAACGATCTGATTAATGAGGCCAAGCGATTTTGTGGCTTCGGTGTCGAATCGCGTCTGGACGCGAATGCCAGTGCGACGCTGAAAGTCCTGTAGAACGTCTTCGGCAAAGACCCGATCATGAGCACAATAGACAACCAGTGTCTCCGTGTCCGCTCCGGGGCCCGGCAATACCGACAACCACAATCCTGCGAGGACTAACGCTGCCAGCAAGGGGATCAGGATCATCGATCGATTGGATGCGTCATTCATCGCGAAATCCGACAGGAGCGATTGGCCCCGAATGTTTTTCTGCTCGCAGTTATATTAGAGGCTTCGTTTGAATGTCCGTTTCCACGTCAGGAGCGGAATCTTTTGAAAGATGCGAACAATTGATGCGGATCACAGCATTGAACGATGCCATCGCCAAGTATTTCGCCGCACGGAGTATAGCGTAAAAGCAGCTGTATTCGAGTCGACGAAATCGAGACTCGCACTCGTTCTTCGTCGATTCCGATCCCCCTAAAATGAGGCTGGCTGTACGATAACGAAAAAGAAATGAAAAGCGACGTATTGTTTTGATTCTCTCCATATTGGTTGTTTTTGTCGCCAATTATGGATGTGAAGCGGCAGATTTGTGTGATTGCGGTTCATGGAAGAGTAAATGTCGGTCCATAAAAAGTATCTTTTCGATGTGAAATCTTCGGAATGTTCGTAAATTGATCTAAAATGACCGCCGGATGTGGGGCTGGGCGGTTCGAGTATTTTGAGAATATTCAATGAACTTCGAGGGTTTCTCGTTGAACGTATTTTCGCAACACTTTAATTTGCTTCGATTATCGTCCTGTCACTGCCATTCGGAATGGGCCATCTCAACGGTTTCGTGACTTTTGCGTCGGGATCGATTTCCACCTCACTTGGGAATCGTTCGCGATCAACCTGCGAAATGCGGGCCGTTTTTCCGAGGGGTTCAGTCATGGTGTTTGCCTGGTTACGCAATCTGGAACGCGGCCTGATTTCGGGAACGTTTCGCCG
>JANXOO010001496.1 GCA_025353525.1 Schlesneria sp.
TCACCAGTCCACAGGCTTTCTCGATCCTGCGAGATCGCGGGCTGACCGTCAAATACCCTGATCGAACGCTTGCCACAGTCGATCACATTGTTCCAACCGACGTGCAACTCCGACCATTCGTTGATGGACTGGCCGAAGAAATGATGTCGGCCATCGAAAAAAACTGCCGCGATTTCGGCGTCCGGTTGTTCAACCTCGATGATAAGCGTCAGGGAGTCGTCCATATTGTCGGACCCGAGCAAGGGTTGACTCAACCGGGCATGACGATCGCCTGCGGTGACAGCCACACAAGTACTCACGGAGCGTTCGGATCGATCGCATTCGGAATCGGAACAAGTCAGGTTGCGGACGTTCTGGCAACCCAGACGTTGGCACTCAGTCGACCCAAAGTTCGGCGAATCGAAGTCACGGGCCATTTGCGTCCTGGCGTCTATGCCAAAGATGTCATCCTGCACATCATCCGCAAGCTGGGAGTCCAGGGTGGCGTCGGTTACGCCTATGAATATGCGGGAGAAGTCTTCGATCGAATGACGATGGAAGAACGAATGACCGTGTGCAATATGAGTATCGAGGGAGGTGCGCGCTGCGGTTATGTCAACCCCGACATCACCACCGTCGAGTATATCCGTGGGCGCCCGTTCGCTCCTGCCAGTGCTGACTTCGAACGGGCCGCTGTGTGGTGGTTGAGTCTCGCTTCGTCCAAAGAAGCGGAATTCGATGATTGCGTTACGTTCAACGGCAGCGAAATAGAACCGACGGTGACATGGGGAATCAACCCGGCTCAGTCAGTCGGTATCAACGAAAACCTCCCCGCACTTTCGACGTTCACTGCAGACGATCAAAAGGGGATTCGCGATGCATTTGAATACATGGACCTGAAAGAACAGCAGCCAATTCGCGGGGTGAAGATCGATGTTGCATTTATCGGTTCGTGTACGAATGGCCGAATCTCGGATCTTCGTGAAGCGGCGGCAATTGCCAAAGGCCGCCATGTCGCTGCCGGAGTGAAGGCGCTGGTCGTTCCGGGGTCTCAACTGGTTCGGGACCAGGCCATGTCGGAAGGACTCGACAAGATTTTTGAAGCGGCTGGTTTCCAGTGGCGCGCGGCGGGATGTTCAATGTGCCTGGCAATGAATCCGGACAAGCTTCAGGGACGCGAAGTCTGTGCATCGTCGAGTAACCGCAACTTCAAAGGCCGCCAGGGAAGTCCGACCGGCCGAACGCTGTTAATGAGCCCCGCGATGGTTGCTGCCGCTGCAATCTCGGGCTGTGTCAGCGATGTCCGTGAACTGGTGTAATTACCGTCACATTTCACTGTCGAAGCATCGCTTTTAAACGCGACTTCTTTTGGAAGGATTTGAATCACGATGACTGAAAACGGGACTGGAATTGATCGACGCGAGTTTCATCAACTGACAGTTGCCGCACTCGGTGGAGTGCTCGCGGGAGTGACCATCGGTTGCGACAGTGGCGGTGGGACCCCGTCAGCCGTTTCAAAGGCACCGACGACGCCTGGAACGCCACCGGCGTCTGCGGCACTGAGTGCAAGCGCCGAAGAATTGATCATGGACGAACCACACACTTGCCGCGGATTGAATTCCTGCAAGGGGCTGGGCCGCCATAAAGAGAATTCATGTGCCGGACAGGGGACATGTGCCAGCATCGCTGACGCCATGTGTGGTGGTCATAATGACTGCAAAGGGCAGGGCGGATGCGGCACGAATCCCGGTACGAACGACTGTAAGGGACAAGGCGGATGCCACATACCGCTGATGGCTTCGGCATGGGAAACCGCCCGGGCCACTTATGAAACGGCGATGAAGAAAAACGGGCGAGCATTTGGTGATGCACCAGCGACGAAATGAACCGCCACCAGGGTGTGACAATGTTGACCGCTTTGAATTCACTGAACGTTTCCTCAACCGTCCGTGATCGGTATTCCGGTGCGGCCCTCGAACGCGAATCGCAGTTGTGTTGCCCCGTGAACTACGATTCCCGATTCCTGTCCGCAATTCCGCAGGAAGTCCTCGAACGTGATTACGGTTGCGGTGACCCATCGAAGTATGTCGCGCCCGGCGATGTGGTGCTCGACCTTGGTTCCGGGGGAGGAAAGATCTGTTTTATTGCAGCGCAGGTCGTGGGGCCGACCGGACGCGTTATCGGTGTTGATTGCAACGACGAAATGCTCGCACTGGCCAGGCGGTCTCAATCTTTCGTCGCAAACGCGATCGGATTTGACAACATCCAGTTTTGCAAAGGACGGATCCAGGACTTGAAACTCGACCTTGACCATCTCGACAACCTGCTCAAGGAAGCTGCGGTTGCGTCGAGTTCGGACTGGTTGCGAATCACTGAAATCGTGGACCAGCTGCGTCAAACGTCGCCGCTGATTGCAAATGATTCGGTTGATGTGGTCGTATCGAATTGCGTATTGAATCTCGTCAATCCCGACGATCGCCGAAACCTGTTCCAGGAGCTCTTTCGCGTGGTCAAGCCGGGTGGCCGCGCGGTCATCAGCGATATCGTCGCCAGTCACGATGTCCCTGCATCAATGCAGGGGAACGCAGATTTGTGGAGTGGTTGTATCAGCGGTGCATGGCGAGAAAACCGGTTTCTGGCTGCCTTTGAAGAGGCCGGGTTCGGCGGACTCGAGATACTCGAGCGATCAACAACACCTTGGCAAATCGTCGAGGGAATTCAATTCCGAAGCATGACTGTCAGGGCTCACAAGATTTTGATCAACGATAGCGGCAGCCAGGATCACTCGAACCCGGCTGAAATCGTCTACCGAGGTCCGTGGAAATCGGTGCAAGACGATCTCGGAAATACGTTTGTTCGAGGTGAGTATTCCTCTGTCTCGAAATCGATCGCCGACGTGTTGCAGCGACCGCCCTATGCTTCTGAAGTGATTTGTGTCAGCGGTCAGTCGCCTGATTTGAATGATCAAGGTTGCTGCGGCCCGGCAGGTTGCTGCTGAGAAACCGTATCGCCAGTCGCCTGAACGTCCAAACGAGCGATCTCTTGAAGTCGGATTATGGGCCGCACCGAGATCAAACGCCGGGATCAGACTGGTTCCCTGCCGAAGTGCTTGTTGTTATCCTGTTGATGAGTTCACTGCTTTAAGATCCA
>JANXOO010001509.1 GCA_025353525.1 Schlesneria sp.
ACGAGAGATTGAGCCACAAAGCATTGCGTTCCCGATTGCAGCGATTGCCCTGGGGATAAAAGAAATTTCCCTTTGCGAAACATGCTACGTATGCGCCATGAAAACTCCTGAAACAGGATATCTCGGTCGGTGAATCGCGAATCAATCATTTCGGCGCGGTGGACCCAGGCAGATGCGGAAACCGTCGCGGGAATCGGAATAGTGGGGACCAGCGAGACCCAGACGGACGGCACAGCGGGCATTGCCGGGCACGTCGAAGTAGTTGCCGCCCCGGCAGACCGGACGCGGATTCGTCCGAACGACGTGCAGTTCTTCATGACCACCCCTGGGGTCAAAGTCGTCCAGGATGACTTCCCAGACGCCGCCGCACATATCTGCCAGACCAAAACCGTTGCGGCCCCGTTCGCCATAATGATCGACCGGTGACACGAACGAAAACCCGTCGCTCCACGGAGCACTATTGAGGGGCCATTTCTGTTTCCTGTCGGGCAGAAAATCGATCGCAGAGATGTTGAACCGGCCTTCGCCGTCGTTCAGTTCGCTACCCCACCAGAAAGCCGAGCTGTCTTTGCGTCCGCCGCGGCAGGCATATTCCCATTCAGCCTCAGTCGGCAGGCGATATTCCAGGCCTGCGGGCAGGCGTCCGGCCTCTCGTTCATGTTTGGTCAGCCATTCGCAGAAGGCCCGACCGTCCGTCCAACTCACGCAAACAACCGGAAAATCGTCACGCAGCGGAAACTGAAAATTCGGATCCCGCCAACTTTTCCCGGTCATCGGTTCCCAAGGGTGCGACACCTTTGAAGTGAGGTTGTAGCCGGTCCATTTCGGGTTGAAACATTGTGTGTGTCCGCCCGGCTTTTCCGCATCGGTGAGAAAACTGGTCGCATCGCAAAACTTCCGGAATTGCCCCACAGTAACTTCGGTGCGGCCCATCCGGAACCCGGTTTTTACGGCCATCGGTCGCGGCTTTTCGCCTTCGTACGATTCGCGGTCGGTCCCGGCCTGGGCACCGCCTTCAATTCCGGTCGCCCACAGCTTTTCTTCCGGCGAACTTCCCATCAAGAACTCGCCAGGAGGAACGAACAACGTTTCCAGCGAGACACCACCGCCCAATTCGGCCCTGGTCATGTCTCCCTGCCTTGGCTCATCAGCACTTGCAGAGGCGGCAGCAACTCCCAAAGCGGCAAACAGAAAACATTTACGCAAGACGTGTCGATGCATGGTGCATTCCTGAGTTATGCATGTTCAAGGACGTGTTTTATCCAACGCGCAGTGCCAGTCTCTCAAGCAGTCCCGCATTGTTCAAGGATCAAGTCCGGTTCGTCTTTCAAAGTAGGCGGAACGGATTGGGTCATTAGTTTATTTGTCGGTGGTCCGATACGGCCATGGCATCTCATCCTTGTCATTTCGCTCGGGAGAATAAACGACAGGTACAGATAAAACAAAGCAAGATATGTAGTCGCGGAAGGAATGGCCCTTTCGAGCCACCCCACACTCAGATCCGTACGTGCGGAACTACTGCATACGGCTCCAGCCTTCGGTATGACGGTCTGTTGCCCATGCAATGTGACCTGCCGTTGCCAACCAAACAAACCCTCGACTGTCCCGGCTCAGTGTCCAG
Organism: Schlesneria sp.; assembly: GCA_025353525.1. Taxonomy (GTDB): domain Bacteria; phylum Planctomycetota; class Planctomycetia; order Planctomycetales; family Planctomycetaceae; genus Schlesneria. The sequence continues at coordinate 1,622 of JANXOO010001509.1, forward strand.
GATGAGGTCATTTGATTGACAGTTCCCCCGTTTGATCCCCTTTCCTCCACGGACCCCGCCACCGATGTTTCGGCTTTGTTGGCCCGCTTCGAACCTAACTACGAGATCGTCCGACTCCTCGGTGGGGTGCATGTCGGCGGTTTCGCTTCTCACCTTGTCCGACCGTTCCATCGGCGAGTGATCGACGCAGAGAACCAACGAGGTCTTCCGGTTTCCGCGAAGAAAGCGTCTATCCATGCACAGGGTCTCTGACTCCGGGGCGTCAAAGCGGGACTCGCGTTTTACGTACCGCCTCATGTTGCCTTCCCCTTGAGGGAACAAGGCCGATAATCCCAAGGGGTGATTTCGGAACTCAATGGCTGGCCTGGAAACTCTTCTGTCAACGCTTCGCCCAACCCGTCGTGAGGATATAGAGGGGCGAGGATCGACGCATGACTCCAAGCCGAACTGGTTCGCTCGTCCTTTGTTCGTACCGAACTTGCATCTGCTATTTTCTTCCGGCTTTTTCCGGCGCAACCTGCCTCCTTTGAATCCTCGCCAAAGGAGATTGATCGCATCCACTTTTGTTGATACATTCAATTGGATACAAATTATGGGGTGCGCCGCCCTTGCGACTTGAATTCGGAGAGGTTTGGACATGCTCCACCGTCGCGATGCCATGCTGCGATTAGGACAATGTGGGTTGGGCGCTCTGACGTTGCCCCAACTCTTGCGG
>JANXOO010001520.1 GCA_025353525.1 Schlesneria sp.
AGAATACGGAACGCCATGGAACAAGTGGCGTTCCATTTGAAATGAACCCGATGCAAAAGTCACAATACAGGCCGCGCGACGTTTACGGAATCATTCCTGCCCGGTTGCAATCAACTCGCCTGCCGCGAAAACTGCTGTTGGCCGAGACCGGTCGCCCGTTGATCGAATACACGTGGAGATCGGCCTCGCGAGCAACGTCTTTGGGCCATTTAATCGTAGCAGCGGACGATGTCGAAATCGTGCGTACCGTCGAGTCCTTCGGGGGAAGGTGCGAGATGACCGGCGACCACCCGAGCGGGACCGATCGCGTCGCTGAAATCGCCCGACGTTGCTGTCCGGACGGAGACATTTTCGTCAACATTCAGGGAGATGAACCCGAAATCGACCCGGCCAATATCGATGCGGTCGTCGCAGCCCTGATCGATTGTCCGTCGGCACAAATGGCAACACTCGGAACTCCGCTGCGAACACTGGAACAGGTACAGGCAAGTTCGTGTGTGAAAGTCGTCTGTGGTGGCGACGGGCGGGCACTGTATTTCAGCCGTTCAGTGATTCCATTCTGCCGGGATCGCGATCCTGCAGAAGTCCTGACCAGCGAACATCCCTGGATGCTGCATTTGGGAATTTACGCCTACCGCCGCGATTTTCTGTTTGAATTGACAAAACTTCCCCCGTCGCGACTGGAAAAGCTGGAAAAGCTCGAGCAACTTCGCGCGCTGGAAGCCGGTGCCCGCATTCAGGTTGCGATTGTCGAGCACCACTCGGTTGGCATCGACACTCCCGACGACTATGCTCGGTTTGTTGAACGACACCGCTCTCACCCTGTCCACTGAAGAAGACTCAATGACCAAGCATATTTTTGTTACAGGCGGCGTGGTAAGTTCGCTCGGAAAAGGACTGACATCGGCGTCGATCGGGACAATCCTCGAACGACACGGACTACGGGTCCGGATGCAGAAACTCGATCCGTACATCAACGTCGACCCGGGGACAATGAGCCCCTTTCAGCATGGCGAAGTGTATGTCCTGGACGACGGTTCCGAGACGGATCTGGATCTGGGTCACTACGAACGATTCACAAACAGTCCGCTGTCGCGAGAATCGAATTACACATCGGGGCGCATCTATCTGAAGGTCATTCAGAAAGAACGGGAAGGGAAGTACCTGGGCAAAACGGTCCAGGTGGTGCCGCACATCACCGACGAAATCAAGGCGGCCGTTCGAGGGCTGGCCGGGCCGGATGTTGATGTGGTGATCACGGAACTCGGAGGGACTGTCGGCGACATCGAAGGGTTGCCGTTCTTCGAAGCAATTCGCCAGATACCGCTCGATATCGGTCGCGAGAATTGCCTGTTCGTCCACCTGACCCTGGTGCCGTACCTGAAAGCCGCGAAGGAACTCAAGACGAAGCCAACGCAGCACAGTGTGCAGCAACTGCGGCAGATCGGCATTCAACCCGACATTCTGATCGTCCGCACCGAACGGGAGCTCGGTCGCGAAAACGCTGACAAGATCGCATTGTTTTGCAATCTCGAAAAAAGGGCGGTCATCGAAGAGAAAGACAAAGAGTTTTCGATCTATGAAGTTCCGTCGGGGCTTGTCGAATATGGCCTGGACAAACTGATTCTCGAGAAATTGCACCTGCCTGCGGCTCCTTCCAAAATGGACGACTGGGACGAACTGGTTCATCGCATCAAGAATCCCCGGCACGATGTCAACATCGCAGTCGTCGGGAAGTACATCGAACACCGGGATGCCTACAAATCGATTTATGAAGCGTTGGATCATGCCGGTTTTTCGCATTCAACGCGTGTGATCGTCAAGCGAATCGAAGCCGAACTTCTTGAACGCCAGGACGCCGCCGAGGCTTTGGCGGGGATCGACGGATTGTTGGTTCCTGGCGGGTTTGGCCATCGCGGAATCGAGGGCAAAATCCAGGCAGTGCGGTACGCTCGCGAACATAAAATACCCTATTTCGGAATCTGTCTCGGGATGCAGGTCGCCGTAATCGAATACGCGCGGCATATGGTCGGACTCGACAACGCTAACAGCACAGAATTCGAGGCCGATACACCGCACCCCGTCATTTGCCTGCTCGAAGAGCAGCGAACGGTTGAAGACAAAGGTGCCTCGATGCGGCTGGGTGCGCAGCCATGTGTGTTGAAAGACGGTTCATTGATTGCCAGCGTTTACCGCAGCGACACCGTTTCCGAGCGACATCGACATCGGTACGAATTTAATCCTGACTATCGCCGCCGATTCGAAGACGGCGGAATGTCACTGAGCGGAAACAGTCCGAGTGGCAAGTTGGTGGAAGCAATCGAAATCCCCAAACACCCATGGTTCATCGCCGTACAGTTTCATCCGGAATTCAAATCAAAGCCTCACCGCCCTCATCCGCTCTTTCACGGATTCATTGAAGCAGCGCTCCGCAGACATCAGGCGCGCATGTCCTGAGCCGGAGTGTCGATTATCAATCCGGTCTTTTCTCTTGATCGCATTTCTCGTTGTCTTGTGGTGGAAACTCTTCATATTTCTCCGGTCTCCCATCGGCGACGCGCGGATCGCGACTCAGCCGGGACGAAGGGAACACACAGGCGAGCCCAGTCCCGTTAGGCAACGCCGTGAACGATTTTTGCTCGGCAAAAGTAGCCCGGCGCGCCAGGGTCGCTCCGCGACACGATAGCTGAATTGCAAAAACAGTGCTTTTGGAAATTCAGGTGACGAATTGCAAATACCTGAATGATGTTATTCGAAAACTGAGACCTTGTAGATACCGTGGGCAACGTAAAAACATGGTTGCGCAACGGCTATCCTGTCGAGGGACCGACAGGGCTACTTTGGCCGAGCAAAATTTCTTCACGGCGTTGCCCGTTAGGGCTGGGGTCCTTCATCACATTGTGGCACGTAGCGGGTGGAGAAAGTAACGCAACTTCCGGGTTTGATGCCACTCGATTTGGCAGGCGGAACAACAGGGACAAATTGATCGACGGGATGAAGATTAACGGTCAGGATTTCCACCGCCCCCATTTCGCGGGGATGGCGTTTGTTGTGAAACAGGATAAACCGGCGAATCCAGTCAACATAGGCTTTTTCCGTCCGGATCGATTAATGAGCGACTCGCATCGTCCTGCGGATCTGATCGAGCAGTCGTGGCGACTCCGCCCGCGATTCAGCCTCCGCCAGCGGAGACATTTTAGTCGATACCGCCTTTGATCGAACAACATCGCTTGAATGATCGCGAAATATTCCTCATACTTCTGATCAGTTAACGATTTCCGTGTTTGCCAATTCGTGCCCCGCGTTTCGTTTTAGGCAGAATTTCTCCTCGAAAAGGCAGAATTGCGGCGGCGAAACACAGAAAACGCAACCGATAAATCAAGAATCAATTCGGTCTAATTACAGTTATGTGCCTGAACGCGAACCATGCGCAGCGAAAAGATGTCAATCCGCGCAAGCCTTTTGAACCCGTCCCCAACCCGTTGGACCCCAGTACCACCATGGACGACGCCATTAGCCAACGCATCAGTCGAATCTACGCTGCCATTGGGGCTATCGAAGAAGCCGATCCCCAAAAGTTGAAGGCCACGGTGGGACAAACGGAAAAGGTCTATGCCGTGTTCCAGGATTTCCGCGGCGGATACAGCGACGACGAACTGTCCAACCAGGCGCACACAGTCATTCACAACATCGCCAACTTGCGCGACAATCTGCGTCGATGGGCGGCGAACAACGACCATGACAAAAACAAGGTCGATACGACCGTCAACAATAGCATTGAACTCCAAGTCATCCAGGACTTGTCAAACAACGACAAACACGGATACCCACCGCGTGACGGTGGTCACTCGAAAAAGTCCCCGAAGTTGATCGAAGTCGATCGCGTCATGCGCCTTCAGACTCAGGCAAAGAAGGGATCAATGGTCGCGATGACCCTCGGTTCCGGCGGGATTCCTCAATTTCACGGTGATGGGACGGCGAAGGCTGTGGTTACGGGCGATGTAGTTGGCAGCGACAACGGACGCATTGGCGATTTGTACGAGATTGCGATCAAGGCCGTAGAGGCGTGGGAACGACTCCTGGCCGACTTTGGGCTGGTCGCACTCAAAAGCGGCACATAACAAGGCGGTCAACCCGAGCGGCGGATCGGGCGGATTCTGAAATCGCCGTCACTTGGCCGCCGCCGGGTTACCTTGGTCGTTATGCCACAAGAGATTCGTCGGAGGACAACGCCAATGCGATCTGATGACAAAATCGTTGCCGAATTGATCCGTCGCCGTGACGCCGGAACCCTTCAGAACTCCGAGTCAAATTCAAAACGGCTACCGAAACCGCTCGCCCCGGTAAAAATTGTCACAGCCGAAGAGATTATCGGTAGCTCATTACCAACGTTGTTGGCACGCATTTATACCGACGTCGCGAATGGTGGCTTTGGGGACTCCTATGGATTCCTCGGAATGGTCGGTGGTCCGAAGAACGAAGCAGGACTCGATGCCATTGGTTTGTGGAAAGCGTTCATGAAGCCCGACCCCAATGATCCTCGTTGGCGATGGCGTAAGGCGCTACTGCCAATCGGCCACTTAGGCTGCGGGATGTATCACTGCATTGATTGCAGGACTAAGTGCGGCAAGATCATTTTGTTTGAGCCTAACCCACATGAAGATGGTGAATCGTGGAGTGATGCCTTTTTCCCGTTTTGTCCATCGCTTAAGAAATACCTTGAAGTCTGGCTTGATGGTGGAGACCTTTGGCAAGCGTTTACATGAATGTGGCATAACAACGAGGTCAACCCGAGCGGCGGATCGGGCGGAATTTGAAGTCAAAGGTTTCTGGCCGCCGCCGGGTTACCTTGGTCGTTCGGCAGCAAGAAAGCTCCGCATTGTGGATCCAGCACAGCGCCGAATCGACCTTGCCGACCTGCGCCGCATCCATGG
>JANXOO010001546.1 GCA_025353525.1 Schlesneria sp.
GCATATGCCACGAGTTGGCCATAGCTACTGACGAAAGGAAGGCTTAAAAGTGCTGCCGCGAGCATCCCCATCGCTACAGATGCGAGTACCGAAATTCGGATTCGCGTCGCCAGCCAGCCGGTCATCAGGTTACTCACTAACCCGATGACGGTCGTCATCATCCCCAGGTCGTAAAACGCCGACTTCACGAATCCTCGCTCGATCAAAAGCGACTCGTTGAAGAGTGACACTCCGGACGATACCAGTCCGTAAAGGGAGGTTGCGAGTCCGAACATCCAGAAAGCGGGTGTGGCAAGTGCCTCGGCCAGAGTGAAGTCGGCTCGATCATCGGGATCGGCGTTGGTGGAATCGCGATCAGAAGTTGCAGGTGCCGATCGGACGAGTAACAAAAACGCGGGCGCGATTCCGAAGAGCAACAAACCACCGAGCATTCGCCATTGTATCCGCCAATCGAGTTCACTCTGACCGCGACCCCAGTAAAACGCGAACGCGAATCCGACGGAGACAAGCAGGGAATAGATGGCTGTTGCTAACGGCAATCCGGCCTTGAACCATTTCCCTGTCATCGAAATGCTGACTACTGAAAGGGCACTTTGCCCCAATCCACGTGTGAGGGCAATCAATATCGCAAACGAAATGGCACCGACTGCGTTGGTCATTCGGATCACGACAAGACCCAGCAGACTAACGACCAGTGTCGATGTGACTCTGAGGCCGCAGCGGTCGAGCATCCAACCGGCTGGAATGCAAAACAGAGCTCCGATCAACGTTGCCCACAGATTGATCATTCCAAATGTCTGCCGGTCGAGTTGCAGCGACGAATCGGCCAGCAGTCGTTCGGTGATCATCCCTAACCCGTGCGTTCGACCGGGGAGCGTCGCGACCATGGCCAGTGCTGCCAGAATGACAATGACCCATCCATAAGCGGGCGTTCGAACGGTATCGGATTCGCGTGTCACAGAATGGCTCGACGTGGTAAGGATGGACAAACTATTTGAAATAAACCGGTTCGCTTAAAGTCGATTGACGATATTCCCGGATTCGTTCGCGAAATTCGGCGTAATGAGATTCGCGCTGCTCACCCCCGTCGGAGAGAGAGTTATAGCTGACATAAAGGACGCGACGCATACGGTTCGAACGATTCGGGTCAGATCGGTGCGGCGTCAGACCGTGAAAAATTGCGATGTCGCCAGGGTTCAGTACCAGCGGAGTTCGCCGCGAAGTGTCAACAGCATCATCCGGCAACATATAGTCTGATTCGTTGCGAGACAGGAAATCGCCGTGATAGCCCGAGAAAACCTCGGTGCAACCATTTTCTTCTGAACTGGGGTCGATGGGAATCAGGACCGTCAGAAAGGTGCTCGGGAATCCTTTCCACGCAAGGGGGATGTCCTGATGCAATTTATAGCCGAGTGCCCCGGGCGGCTTGAATATAAGCTTATCCTTGAACAGGCACGCGGGTTCTCCGTACAGCGATTCGAGCACAGACAGAATTCTGGCATCCTTGCTGAAGGACTCGCAAACCTGAGAAAGATCGTTGACGGGATCGAAAACCTCGAACAGCAATTCTCCGGTCTGGTGATGTGGCATGTACCGGCAGCGCAAGTTGCGCGGATCGATCAGGTCCGCGCACTCCGACAACAGCCGGTTTGACTCATTCAGCAACCGCTGCATTTCGTCGGGATCAAAAACATTTCGCAGTACAAGAAACCCGTGCTTCTCGTACTGCGAACGACGGGCAATTGCCGCCTCTTCGACAACCGCTGTCATGGCGTCACTTTCGACAGGTCAATATTCACCACAGATTCGGCGATTGGCGGTTACGATCGGGTTGCGTTCCGAACCGACCATTAGAAATCGCCGACGATTTCGCTACCCGATCGGGTCGCGAGAGCTCGCCAGGAATTCTTGTCGATATTTTCGTTGACGAAACGCACCGAACCATCGCACAGCAGCAGATGGACTCCGCCAACATGCAGGCTGCGTGCGGCCTTCCAGCCGACTGCTGTATATCCCAACGACGCGGCGTTGGTGATGCAATCCCAGCGTTTGTCATTTGGAGTATAGTAATGATTGTAAGACGTATTGCGGATCTCGCCCGAATACCACAGGAATTGCCTGGGGTCCTGAAGATTCCACATGGACGGAGTTGCACAGGACGCATCGTCAACATTTTGAAATGACAGGTTGTACGCATAAACCTTCTGAACGGACGCGGGTGGTGTGCTGCCCGAAAACTTCGTTGCACCTTCACCGAGCACACTTTCGGACATGCACGCGGTGTTGCTAGTTCCATCGGAGATGTCGCCAATCCTGACCTTCGAGTTCGCAAACATCACGCCATCCGCGTTGTACGGAGAGCCGTTGATCGTTCCGCCAGCCAGCGTATCGATTCCCGACCCCTGGTTGCCGCAGTAGTTGGAAGGACCGAGCGATGCGACGCCGTAGTCTCCACCCAGTGACCGGGCCTTGTCGCTTGGACACAAGAAGGCCGGAATAATGTAGCTCGCTGCCAGAGCATTATTCGCGTCCGCGATGAAGAAGGGTGAAGTCGCAGCATACGTCGGTGCGTTCAGATTCATCAGGTTATAGATCGGCGTCTGGTCAAGATACGGGCTGAGGTATGCAAGCACGCCCCAATTGCCTGCGCTATACTTAAAACTGCCACCGGGGACCAGGTTCGGCGGAAACGTCGTATGCGAGCTTTCGTAATTGTGCAGCGCCAATCCAAGCTGCTTGAGATTATTCCGGCACTGGGTCCGGCGGGCCGCTTCGCGCGCCTGCTGAACGGCAGGTAACAGCAACGCAATTAACACGGCGATAATTGCGATCACGACCAGAAGTTCAATCAGTGTGAATGCCCGACGTTTCATGTCCAGAACCCTCTTGAAAGCAATAAGAAATAAATGGCACAACGTTCTCACGAACATTAGAATGTTGCGCCGCGCAGGTCAAGCGACCAGAGCAGTGTGACGGCATTTGTTGTAATCAGGCGACCGGCAGTGGAAAATTGGCCCACTTTTTCAGTAACCGGTATTTCATTTGCCTCCGGCCGCTGTAAGGGTGTCGATAAATTGTCATATCCTGCTGCTTCGACAGAAACGAAAACTGCACCATGCAGGCCTTTCTCAATAAAAGCATGCTGCGGTTAATGGAACTGTCCTTTTGTCATTCTCCAGACGCGACCTTCGCTCTTCATCGTTCCTTGATGCGGCTCACATTGCCACCGGGCCTTCGCAAGGCACAAACCAGCATACCGGCAAGAAATATCGCAACGACCGGCTGCCAGAACGGGGGACCGAAAATGGCGGTCGCCTGAAACATCAGGAACGCAAATATTCCCTGTACCGTCCAATAGCAAAGTCGATTGTCGGGCCAGTCGAGGCGCTTCCACCACAGACATGTATCAGCCATCCACAGGCCAAGAAAAGCCTCGTTGACATACAGTCCGATTCCGGAATTCCAACCGGTCATCTCGGCCGTTCGCCTGGCGGTAAAATCAAATGCGGCCGCATGATCCCAGCCGTGCTGGAAATGGAATGCCGCGACGACATGAGCGATGAACCAGAGGCAACCGACGGTCCACCACCACCGCGCGACGCGGAAATCTCCGCTACGCAGATCGCAAACGAGGCGTGCGGCATAACACGCCACGGCGAACCGCGCCGTCCAGCGAATGACGGATTCGCCATCCACAATTGTTGAGACGTTCAATTGGCCCTTCCACACAATTCAACAAATGCGTTCACGAATTCCCTGTCGGCACACGACATGGCGTCAGTCCTGAAGGCCGAACAGTCTTTTCAGGGCGTTGATGAGTCCGTGAGGAGTCCCCTCGCGGGCTTCGTCCTTGAGTGCTTCGAGTGGTGGATGGAGCAGTTTGTTCACGATTCGCTCGACGGTTCGCTCGATCTGCTCGCGATCTTTTTCGTCGAGGTGCGGCAGTTTGTGAAACAGTCGGTCGAGTTCATCTTTGCTGACTCCGTGCCAGTCCTGCATCAGCCGTGAAACAACGTCACCGCTTGCCCGACGATAGAATTCGCTTACGAACCTGGCTGTTTCCTCATCGACGATTTGCCTGGCCCGATCGATCTCGCCTACGCGGGCCTTGCGGTTTTCTTCGCACGTTTTCTTCAGACAGTCGATGTCGTACAGAAAGACGTTATCCAGTTTGCCGACATCCGAGGCAAAGTCGCGAGGAGCTCCCAGGTCGAGAATAAACGTCGTTCGCCTGGAATCGGCCGCGCGGACCCGTTTGAACAGTCCCGCGTCAACGATCGGCTTGTCAGCTCCCGTCGTGCTGACGATCACATCCGCCGCACCGAGGCAATCATTTAATTGAGACCACGGAACGGCACGTCCGCCCCATTCGGTTGCAATCCGTTGGGCCCGATCAAGGCTTCGGTTAACGACAACGATGTCCCGAACTCCTTCGTCCTTCAAATAGCGCAGGGTTTCTTCTGCCATCTCGCCTGCTCCGATCACCAGGACCACCTTGTCGGCGAAATGATCGAAAATACTCTTTGCGAAATCGCCGACGGCGACGCTGGCGATCGACACCTTTCCTTCGGCCAGACGCGTTTCGGTGCGAACCCGGCTGGATGTTCTGATGGCCCCTTGAAAAAGCGTGTGAATGATCGGGCCGCAACCGCCATGTTTCTCGGCCACGCGATAGGCTTCACGGACCTGGTTCACAATTTGAGGCTCGCCAAGAACCATACTGTCGAGTGATGAAATCACCTCGTAAAGGTGCCGCACCGCCTCGGCCCCCGTTGCGGCTCGCAGTTCCCCGACGAATTCGTCCAGCGGAACGCCGTGGAACTCGGAAAGGAATTGTGCCAGCAGGGGTGGCGTCAGCGGGTCGGCATCAGTTGGTCGCGCGACGTATAATTCGACGCGATTACACGTCGACAGTACGACCAGTTCCGTATCCGGAAATCGTTCGTTCAGTTTTGAATACGCCGCCGTTAGCTGTTCGGGTGATGCAAACGCCAGTCGCTCGCGAATGGCGAGTGGTGTTGTTTGATGCGTGCAGTAAAGAACGAGCAGGTTCACGACTGCCCCCGTTTCTCGAGCGGAACCGAGGCTGGCGTTCCATGGCGAATACCAATCGCTGAGGTCAGCACCTGAAGACCAACCAGCATCACCAGCAGAAACCCGCACGACCACGCGGTCAGCAAAGCCACTTGTCGGCCTGGACTTCGTTTTTGAGTCAACAGCCAGACGAACAACCCGCCCATTAACAACCAGGTGATCCCGCTGCCGATGACAACCGGATCCGTCCAGATCGCCGGTACTTCGCCATTCTTCGCAAAAATCGACAGACCGAACCCTGACGCAACGCCAAATGTCAGCAAGGGAACGGCGGTCAGGATTGCCCAGCGGTTGAGCCGTTCTGTCAGTTCAAGATTCGGAAGCTTTAGCGGACCCGAAAGCGTTTCTCTCCGCTTCAGTCGTCGATGTTGCCACAAATACAACAGACTGAGCACGAAACCAAGCAACACTCCTGCCGTACCCAGAACCAGCATCGAGGCGTGCAGGATGCCCCAGCGACGATGATAGTCGAGTTCCAAACGGGTCGACGAAGTGACGAATTGTGCCGAGATCACCAGAACCAGGATCACTGGCCACATCAGCAGTCCAATCCCCGATTCTCCGTCCGTCAACGAGACAAACAGGTAGACGAGCACAGCGACCCACGCGAGCACCAGCAGCCAGTCATGATCAGACGAGAGCAACGGTGGCAGTTGTGCTACACTCGAACGTTGCAACAGGTAGAACGTCTGCGCGACCAATCCAGCCGCCCCGAAAACGAGTGCAAGGATTCGACCCAGGGCGCGTCGCCACTTGAGCTGAATCAGCTCGCAAGCGAAAGCGCAGCAATAGCTCGCCAGAAAACAGACGACTGTCGTTTTCAACATATCCTGCAAACCTCGCGTCCGGTAACTCGTATGACAACAAAGAGTAAAGGGGCGAGTCGATAGAGTAAAGCGGAGTCCTTGTCCCTTCCCACACTTGCCAGCCGCCCCCCCGCCGTGAGAACATGCATTCTTCAACCTCGAATGTCGACGTACAAGCGAATCACGCTCGATCTGTTCCGAACCCGAACCGCCATGCCCAAAACATTACTCGAATACTCGGAGTCGCTGGACGAGCGAAACTTGCGATGGCCTGCACCACCGAAAGTCGAGCCCGCGAACGCCGGCCCTTCCACAAAACCCCTGGAAGATATTCTGGCGGTGACGTGGAGTATTTACGGGACGCTGCTGCGAATCACCGATGGTGAACTGCTGTTTCAGCATCCGCAAACAGTCCGGATGGAAGTCGCGATCGAAAAGACGATCCATGAATTCAACATGTGGAACAGTATGACGCGTCGGCCTGGCAAGCCGTCGGAATACCTGCTTCCCAAATATCTGAACGCGCTCGAGGACGGCCGGTTAAGAGCCAGCAGCCGCAAGGGAGATGTCCCTGAAATTGATTCGGCAGGTATCTGGCTCAGGCTGCTCGAAATGCTCGGGAAGAAGGAATATCAATACGACGAATCACTTTATGGCGATCTGCCTGAACTGGCTGAAAAGATCGCATTTTTCTTTCACAGTTCGCTGCAAGGGACAGAAGCGACACCGGGGGCGCTCGCTACAATCATCGCGATCAGGGAAGGTGGATTGCGACAGGCAATCCTTTCCGATGCGCAATGCTTTTCACTCGTCCAGTTGACACGAGCGTTACGCAGTCAGGGAAATGTTCCACATCTGAGGGGCGTATTCCCCGATTCCCTGAATACCCTTTCGCACGAATGGGGTATTCGCAAGCCCTCGATTTCCCTGTATGCGCAGGCGATTTACCGTTTCAAGGAAGCGGGAATCGAACCGCACCAGATCCTGTATATCGGCACGCGCATGAAAGACGACCTTGCCGTGGCCAAATCGTGCGGACTGCGAACGGTCCTCTATGCCGGAGACAAGTCCAGCCTGCAAGCCACTGCTGATGACCTCAGAAATCCGGACACCAGACCCGACCGGCTGATTACCGAGCTGGAGCAGTTGCGGGATATCCTGACGGTGTGACCGGCGTCTGGTTCGTTGCCATGCCATTCGTTGCCATGCCATGCGTCACCACATGGTTGATGGCTTTCACTCCTGCGATCTGATTAACGAGTTCGCAGAGGTCGAGTCCGTCGTCGTTCGCTTCGAGCGACCCTTCCAGGCAA
>JANXOO010001548.1 GCA_025353525.1 Schlesneria sp.
GCACCAGGGCCGCGTGCTGACGTCCGAGTACCCCGATCCGCGTTCGCAGCGCCCGGTCAGGAACGATGTCACTCGGGTCGAATTCGTCGGGCGCATTCCCCAACGTCAATCGCAACTCTTCCACCCTCGCCGAATGACGAGTTTGCTGTTCGACGAGCTTCGGTCGGTCGCGTTGAGCCTTCTGATAGCCTCCCCATTCAACGACGATTCGGGCAATGTCATCGGCTCGACCCGTGAATGCGTCGGGAATCGTCAATCGGTCAAGTTCCGTTTGCGCCTGACGGATCGATTCGCGAGCGGATTTTGCCAGCGAGGTCGCTTGCTCGATCAGCAGTGATGCCGCCTGGCGTCTGGAACCGAAGTCGGCAGACAACCGGGGAACCGGAGTGAGCGGTGTCAATTGTTGGCGTAATGAATCGAGCTCGGCCAATAGCGGCACACTTTTTTGCCATTTTTGATACTGTTCGCATTCGTTCGAACTTCGTTTCCATTCGGCCAGTGTCTCGTCAAGACGCACTTTTGTTTCTCGAAAAAGCCGATCGGTTTCTTCCCAGATGGAAACTGACAGCAGCTTCTCGATCACGACATCCTTGCGTTGCTGCCACTCGACGAGCGCCTGGTTGAGTCGCTGCTTTTTGCCCTGCGGTCGAAAAATCTCGGCCGCTTCGTCGGCCAACCCCTTGCACACGGCACTCAGGTCGGACACACCTGACCCGGTCGCAAACAGAATCTCACCGAGATCGCCGGTTCCCGTGGCAATCTGGCGGCCCCCTTCGACCAGTTGAGCGTAGTCGATGCCGTACCTCTGGCGGAATGTCGCCAAATCGACGTTGCCGATTAAATCCTGCCACTGAACCGGATCGATGACAGTGGTATCGTCCAGAGCGCGCAGCGAGTCCTTGCGAGCCTTTCGGCGGATCACTTCCAGTGCGACACCCGATTCCGAATGGATTGCGCCGCCGATGCGAAGGTTGGGATTCGAATGCAGAAAGTTATCCGCCGTTCGTTCGTCGAACCCGTACAGCAGTTGTCGCACGGCGCGCAGCGTCGTACTTTTGCCCGCCTCGTTCGGTCCGTACACCAGATGAAAGCCAGGACCCAGGTTCAGGCTGACATTGGTAAACCGTCCGAACGATATTAAATCAAGTCTTGAAAGCCACATGCCGCCAGGTGCCACAGGTGAAGATTCCAGTCACCGCGGTCGAGATGTCAAGCCATCACGTGCCGCACAAACTGCAAAAGCAGGTCTTCGCAGCATAGATCAAGACGGGTCGGCTTGCTTCGCCGCGACGGACCGGGCCGCTTCGAGAACGGCATCATGCAATGGCCCGTTCGTGACGACGACACCCCGGTTCTGAGTGAGTTCCCTTCCGCGCGAGAAATCGAGCGGTTGGCCGTTCAGGTCGGTGACCCGGCCTCCCGCTTCCGTAACGATCAGGACGCCGCCCGCGTGATCCCAGATCTTTTCATAATAACCAACTTTTGTCGGAAGCCGCAGATAGACATCCGCTTCACCCGCCGCGACCGTCGCGTACTTGGCCTGACTATCCATCCTCACGGGTGTGGTCCGGATCCCAAGGCTGTCGGCAATCTGCGCCGATTCGTTGTGCGAGCTATGCCCCGATTCAAACGATTCGCAGAATCTGGCCAACGCCGGATCAGAGGTTTTCGCGACCGAAATCGGCTTCGGCACGGATTCGGCATCAAGTCGCATTCCGAATGCGCCGTGGCCGCGAACGGCATAAAACAGCGACGCATCGTTCTGGTTCTTCGAGCCCAGATTTGGACAGCCGAGCACTCCCAGTTCCAGTTCGCCATCAATGATCAAAGCCAGTGAAATCGCATACTGGTCCCGACGCAGAAACCCCTTCGTACCGTCGATCGGGTCGAGCGTCCAGAATCGTGTCGAGTATTCCCGTGTTCCGCCTCGATCGATCCATTGCCGGATCTCGTCATCCGATGCTGACCGGTAATGCTGTTGAATCAGCGAGCTAATGTCTCGCAGGAAACCGGCATTGTCCTCCTGATGCAAAGCGAGTGCGTCTTCTTCGGCGATGATCGGATCGATGGGGTACGCTTCGCTGATCGAATGGCAAACGACAGCCTGACTGGCAAAATCGGCGATTGTGACAGGGCTGTTATCTTTTTTGTCGAGGACTTCAGGAGTCATCGCGGCCTGAACCGCTCGACAAATCGTTGCCGCACTGCGGACGGCGGCAAGAGCGACATTTAATTCGGTCTGAAACGGGTGGGGAGTCGGAAGAGTCATAGGAAAAGCTTGCTTCGATCTGGAAAAAATGGAAACTCAAATAACAGTCACAGGTTTTCAGGACGCGGGAACAGGAACGTTCAAGGTGGCGGCCAGGTCCGTCAGGGCTTTCCAGTTTCCGGCATCCAGCGGAATTCCCGATTTTCCGCGTTCGAGCAATGTGCGGCGTTCGGGGTCTCCGGGTAGAGTCACTTCGCTCACCCCGTCGATTCGGGGAACGTCCCGCACATAGGTTTCCAGCCGTCCGACTTCGCCCAGCAAATGTTCGGAACCGCCAAAAAATTCCGGGTTCATCACCCAGAACATCGCACAATTTCCCAGTGGTGGGGGCGGATTGGGCAAGGCACACTGACCGCCCGAAAAACCGCCCGCCAGCATTTCGATCATATAGGCCAGACCGAATCCCTTATACGCCTGGTCGCCACCCAGCGGCAGGATCGTTCCCGGCGGATCTCCGTAAAGCTGATTCGGATCGGTCGTTGGTTTGCCTTCGGGGTCCAGAATCCAGCCAGCAGGGACGGTTTGTCCGGCGATTTTCCGGACGCGAACTTTCCCTTCGGCGGTGGCACTGGTACCGATATCGAATACGAACGGCCCGTTCGCTCCACCCGGCATCCCGATGCAAATCGGATTGGTTCCCAACCGGGGTCGTTTGCCCCCGACGGGCGCCACGCGTTGCGCAGCTCCATGATTGTTGGCGATCACAATGCCCGTGAAACCGTGCGAGGCGGCCATTTCCGCATATTCACCCAGTCGACCGATATGACACGCTCGGCGTAACGTCCCGCAGACGATGGCAGTCGTCCGGCATTTCGCGATCAACTGCTGAATCAGTTCTTGGGCAAGAACTTGTCCGAATCCCCAACTTCCGTCGCACACCAGAGAACCGGGCGATTCCTTTTCGACGATCAGTCGAGCATGTGGCAAAAGCGTCCCGTCTTGCACTTTGCCGATGTAGAACGGAATGCGCATCACTCCGTGGGAGTCATGCCCGCGCAAGTTCGCTTCGACAAGACTCTTCGCAACCAGATTGGCATTGGTCTCGTTGACTCCAACTGCCTGAAAAAGAGCAGAAGAAAATTGAGTCAATTTGATGTCATTCAGAGTGGGCAATGTAGTACCTCATGTTGGGGGTAGCCTCTGTTTTCACGCAGGAACAACACTCTACCAGAATCCGAAAATACCGGGAGCCTGGCGACAATCACAAACAGACTGGCGTATTGAAAAGTTTACCAGACGAACGGGTGACTTGAACGAGTGCTCGTGATGTCAGGCGACCTGCAATGGAAAATCTACCGGCCGAAAAACGGGGACGCCGGCGCGCCGGGGGTATTCCTGGTGCCTGTCCCCCTTTTTCAGCGCGGTATCTCCTTTCCTACTCGGTCGCCTGAGAACCCGGCTGAATCGAGAGGTTCGGCAGGATATTTCGGCATTCTCAACCGAAACAAACGATCGATGAACGCTTTGTCGCCTGCGCATAAACACCGGAAACCCTTGCAATTCATTCATTTATCGCGTTCCAGGCTATCTGTTTTGCCACAAGTTCTTTTCCGAAAATGCGTTGTGCATTCCTGGTGAGCGCCGAACTTTTCGTTGATCTTCTTGTCATTATTTAGCGTATGACAGTATGTAAGGTCGATTGAACGGAGGCGAAGTGTTTCCGGCGGCCTCGAATTGACGATGGACGGACTTCAAAGGAAACGGCATTCGCTTTGCTTCAATGGATTCTGGAAAGCCTGGTACTGTCAGACTGACAATCGGCGATGCGATATCGCCGCAAGAGAATCGGCAAAGTGCCAATGGACCTCGATATGTCGCAACACCATGAACTGAAATAAGTTCCGACGCCAGCCGAAGAGAGGCACTCTCTATAAATGGTGCATAACGGGGCGGCAACGTTCCTGAGGACTACAATTGTAAGAAGCACCTTGCCACGGTCGGCAGGAGGAAAATCATGCAACGCTATCGAAATCCGGCATTGAAGCAACTGAGCGATCATCAAATCAAATACGCACCGCGCGACGTCCAATTGACTCAGATTACGCGCGCCGAGCGGTTACTGGACGAACTGAATCCCGCAGGATCGTATCGATATCCCGAGTTATGCGAAAAAATCACGACTTATCGGGGCGAGATGTATCCCGACCTGGTAGTCAGCGGTGCCGAGGCCGTTCATGACCTGCGTTGTTTCGTGGAAGACCTTTCGGACAACGCCGACATCTCTGTTGAAAACGCAGGTGAAGAAGTCTGGACGGTCGAAGACGTGAGCAAGCGGTTCAACGTCTCGTCCAAAACCGTTTCGCGATGGCGTGATCGGGGATTGGTCAGTCGCAGATTCCGATTCGGCGGACGCAAGCGAGTCGGTTTTTTGCGCTCATCCGTCGAGCGGTTCGTTTTAAAGAATTCAGACGATGTTGATCGTGGCGTCCGGTTCACTCAATTGACGGTGTCCGAACGCGAGGAATTGATTTACCGGGCGCGGCGTCTGGCCAAGGCAGGTGCGTGTCCGACCGAAATCAGTCATCGGCTGGCCCGCAAATTTCATCGTTCGCATGAAACCGTGAGATATACCCTCAAGAATTACGACAAGGATCATCCCGAGGCGGCTGTGTTTCCTGACGCCCTCAATTCGATCACGGAAGAGCACAAGCAGGAAATCTATCGAGGATTCCGCAAGGGGGTCCCGGTCGAAGAACTTGCCCAGCGATTCAAACGAACGCGAACGAGTATTTACCGCGTCCTGGCCGAAGTGCGCGCCGGGATTTTGCTCGATAAACGTGTCGATTTCATGGCCGCGCCGATTTTTGACGAGCCCGACGCCGCATCGACGATCCTGCCACCGTTGCCCGTTGTCATACGAAAAACGGCACCGGTCAAAGCTCCGCCAGGCCTTCCCTCATATATGAACAGCCTGTATTCGGTTCCGTTACTGACGCGAGACGAAGAAGTCTACTATTTCCGGAAGATGAATTTTCTGTTGCATCAGGCATCGAAACTTCAGGAAGAGATTGATCCGTCACAGCCCAAAAACTCGGATATGGATTCGTTCGAGGGATTCATTGAAGAAGCCAACGTCGTCAAGAATTTCCTGATTCGCAGCAACTTGCGGCTGGTGGTATCGATCGCCAAGAAGCACGTGACATCGAATTCAAACTTCTTTGAAATGGTCAGCGACGGAAACCTGTCACTGATTCGTGCGATCGAAAAGTTCGACTTCACGCGAGGATTCAAGTTTTCGACGTATGCCAGTTGGGCCATCATGAAGAACTTCGCTCGTTCGATTCCGGCAGAGTATACGCAACTCGACCGGTTCCGGACGGGCAACGAAGAGGTTTTCGATCAGGCATCGGATCCGCGAAGCGAACGGACGAACGAAGAATTCGTCAACAAGCGCCAGCACGAAGCACTGATGGAGATCGTATCGCAACTCGATCCTCGCGAACGGGAAATCATCGTATCGCGGTACGGGTTGAAGGAAGGTGCCAGCCCCGAAACACTGGAGCAAGTCGGTCTGAAGCTGGGAGTAACCAAAGAACGCATTCGTCAACTCGAATCGCGGGCGCTGCAGAAACTCCGCAAAATCGCCGAAGACGAACACTTGGACGTGCCAGGGATTTGACCCGGCCTTGATCGACGGGCAATCCCCTGAAGCAATTGCCAAATCGTTTTTCGCGGAAACCGGCGAGCCGAGCAGCGTCAGCCGTCGGACCGAATTGCGAATAAGTCCGAGG